>NZ_JBEXPK010000013.1:0-216251 GCF_040612015.1 Streptomyces sp. NPDC006476
GTGGTGTCCCACTTCATCTCGTTCTCCGGGGTGATCATGTTGAACTCCCGGTCGAGAATCGTGGAGTACGTCGAGTCACCGAGCTTCCCGGCGGCGACGGCGGTGCCGAAGTAGCGCCCGGACTGGGCTGCCTGGGCCCCGAGGGTCGAGGCCTTGACGGTGGCGTCGGGCGCCGCGGCCGCTGTTCCGGCGGCCAGCAGTGCGGTGGCGGCCATCAGGCCGACGGCGGAAAGCCGACGCCCTCGTAAGGGGTGGAGAGGGTTCATGACGCTCCTCTGCGGTGGTGTGGGGTGCGCACGCACTTGAGCGGGACATGACATCCGAGGATCGATATGTCGAACGTCGACCGTCTTCTCGGACGTCTTTGGATGATAGGAGGCCCACAGGAAGCGTCAATGCTTCTCGCATCATTCGTCGTTCACTTCGAAACTTTCGACCCGCCCGGTGGCCCCGCCACGTGCCCCGTCGGCGGCTCGCGACACCCTGTCGCCAGGCGCCGGAAACGCTGTCACGATCTCCGTGGCGGCTCGCACCGAACCGCCACGGACGAGCGACGGAGCGCGTATGACGGCGGAGTGGGATGCGATGGCAACGGCTGGACGGGCGGCCGGGATCGAGGTGAAACCGGTCGCCGGGCACATCGGAGCCGAGATCACGGGCGTCGACCTGGCGAGTGACCTCGACGACGCCGTCGTCACCGCGATCCGGGCGGCGGTGCTGCGCTGGAAGGTCGTGTTCTTCCGCGGTCAACGGCTCGACCACGCCGCCCACGTGGCCTTCGCGCGCCGGTTCGGACAGCCCGTCGTGCTGGGCAAGCGGGGCAGCGCCTCGCCGCCCGACGTCCCCGAGGTGGAGACCACCGCCGACCGGCTGGAACTGGGCGGGAAGTTCGGCATGGAGCACGAGGAGTGGCTGCAGCGCCGGCGGCACACCCTGCTGCGCGGCTGGCACTGCGACCACGGCGCCCGCGTCGACCCACCGGCGGCGACGATCCTGCGCGCCGAGACCGTACCGCCCTACGGCGGCGACACGACCTGGTCCAACCTGGCCGCCGCCTACGCCGGACTCTCAGCGCCCGTACGGGACTTCGCCGACCGGCTGCGGGCCGAGCACCGTCTCGGCGTCGGCTACCAGCCCCGCCCCGGCGACGACAGCTACCTGCGCCATCTGCTGGACCACCAGGTCGCCTCCGAGCATCCGCTGGTGCGCGTGCACCCCGAGACGGGGGAGCGGGTGCTGTTTGTCAACGGCTACTACCTGGAACAGATCACTGGCGTCTCCCGCCCCGAGAGCCGGGCCCTGCTCGACATGCTGCTGGAACAGGCGGTACGGCCCGAATACACCGTGCGCTTCCGCTGGGAGCCGGGCAGCGTCGCCTTCTGGGACAACCGGGCCACCATCCACCTCGCACCCAGCGACAACGCCCACCTCGACTTCCCGCGCATCATGCACCGCGTGATGCTCACCGGCGACGTCCCCGTCAGCGTGGACGGCACGCCGTCCCGGCCGATCACCGGCACCGCACCCGGGCGCTGGTGAGCTCACACCGACGGCTGCCAGCCGAGCGCGGGGCCCAGCTTCGTGGCCATGTCGGTCAGGATCTGCACATAGTCCTCGTGCTCGAAGGTGAACGGCAGCGCGAACGCCACCTCGTCCACCTCGCGGAACGCCGCGTGTCCGGCCAGCCGCTCGGCGATCTCGTCCGAGGTGCCGACGAGGTCGGGTGCGAACAGCAGCCGCGCGGGGCCTTGTGGTGACGTCGTACGAGGGGTGCGCTTGGCCGCGTACTCCTCGTACCGCTTGCGCTGCTCCGGCGTCGCGGAGTCGGTCGGGATGACGACCAGGCCCTGGGAGACGCGGGCGCCTTCCCCGTCCGGGTGCCGATCGCGGAAGGCGCGGATGTGGGAGAGCTGGATCTCGGCGAAGTCGTACGGCCCCTCCGTCTCCTCCACCTTGACGACGCTGCTGGTCAAGAAGTTCATGCCGTGCTCGCCTGCCCAGCGCGCCGAGCTGAGGCTGCCGCCGCCGTACCACACACGCCGGCCCAGGCCGGGGGAGTGCGGCTGCACTCGATCGGAGAAAACCTCGAAACCTTCGACGCCGCTGACGTCGGTCACGCTCTCGCCGCGTACGAAGGCGAGCAGCCGCCGCACCCGCTCGTAGGAGAAGTCCTCCGCATCCGCGGTGTCCGGATACAGCGCCTCCTTGACCTGCTCGAAGTGCATCGGCGGACCGACGCTGACACCCGGGTTGACGCGGCCTCCGGACAGGATGTCCACCGTCGCCAGGTCCTCCGCCAGCCGCAGCGGGTTCTCCCAGCCGAGCGGAATGACCGCCGTGCCCAGTTCGATGCGGCGGGTGCGCTGCGAGGCCGCCGCCATCACGGCGACGGGGGAGGAGATGCCGTACTGCAGATGCCGGTGGCGCAGCCACGCGCTGTCGAAGCCGAGCCGCTCGCCCAGCTCGATGATCTCGAGCGTGGACTCGTGGCCCCGGCGCGGATCGGCCTCGTCGAACAGTCCGATGGTCAAGAAGCCCAGCCTGCGCAGGGGGCGAGAGGTCGGCGGCACGGGTTCCTCCGTCGTTGCTTGATGAATCAAGTAGTACGGCAGTGCCAACCGGGACGTCGCGAGAAGTGTTCCGCCCCCAGGGTCAAGATCCGGTCAGGTCAGCGCGATGACGAACTCGTCCTCGATCGGCGGCTCGATCTCCTGCGCACGGTTGCCGGTGGCGGCGAAGCACCGCACCCGCACCGCCTCCGGACTCACGTCCAGGCGCAGGAAGCTCTTGAAGAAGGGCGGGCTGTAGGTCGCCGAGCTCGGAGAGAACAGCTGCGTGTAGATCTTGCGCACCGGCAGGCGGAAGCGCGAGGTACGGTCCGGGCGGCCGCCCGCGCCGAGCAGGCTCGCCACCAGACGCACCCGCCGGGTCACCCGCACCGGTCCGCCCGGCGTACGGGTCGGCTGGATGCCCAGCCGCTCGGCGATCACCGCCATCGCCTCCGCCTCGGTGAGCGTGAAAAAGCGGCGCAGCCGCAGCCGGCGGCCGTACAGGCGGCTGTAGAAGGCCAGGGAGTCACCGCGCAGCGGATAGCAGCGGAAGTCCTTCTCCGTGACGTTCGCGATGTCGACGCGCGGGATGGTGTGCGTGGCGTGCATGAACGCGCCGCCGCCGCCCGAGACGACGTACTGGATGGTGCGGCCCTCCACCTGGACCGGATAGCGCTGGTAGTTGTGGATGTCGCCGCCTATCGCCGCCACGTAGTGATGTGCCGGGTCGCGGACGATGTCGTCGACGGTGCCGCCCCCACCCTCGATCGTGCACGGGTGGTGCTCGCCGTCCACGTACAGGGGCGAACCGGTGACCAGGATCTTCGGGCGGGGCCCTTGCGAGACCTCACGCAGCCAGGCGCCCTGCTCGGCGTCGATGGTGCCCAGCAGACCCGTGTCGATGCCTATGATGCGCAGCGGTCCGGCGTCGATCGCCCAATACGGCCCCGGCTGCACCGCCTGCTGCTCGGGTGCGGACCTCAACTGCCGTTCCTCGTCGAGGTGTTGTCCGTCGTTGGAGCGCGGCCGGTGCCACAACAGCGAACGCATCCACGCCCGCGTGAAGCGCCGCGGCGCCGCCTCACGGGGCAGGGCCGGGGCGTTGCCGCAGAACACCCGCATGAAGGCACCCAGGTCCTCGTACCAGTCGTGGTTGCCCGGCACCGCGTAGATCGGCGCCGGGTAGTCCTGGTAGGGACGGAAGAACTTGGTGCCGTAGTCGTCGGCGCTGCCGACCGGATAGATGACGTCACTGGCGATGACGGCGAAGTCCGTCCCCCGACCGATCTTCAAGAAGCCCGGAACCACGGCGTACTGGGAGTCGTCGCCCTCACCCGTGTCGCCCATCAGCATGAAGGAGAACCGCTCCGGGTCCGCACGCCGGATCACCTTGTCGGCGGGTGCCCCCGCCGCCTCCCGCTGGGCCACCCACCTGCTGCGGGTGTGCCCCGTCGGGTCCCCGAACCACGAGGCCACCACACCGTTGCGGGCGGCCCACAGCGTCCTGGGGCTCAGCCAGGAGAGCTTCTCGACCTTGGACGGCATCAGCCGCTTGTACTCACCGGGTTCCGCGACGCCCCAGCCGGCACCCGCGGCGGTATCGCGTGAGGATTCAGACACCGGTGCACCGTAACAACAGGCCAATCCCGTTGCTCAGGCGGGAGTTGAAAGATCCAGGGCACTCAGCACGCGCAGCGCCTCGTGCAGGCCACGCGGGCGCAGCGGGCCGGGAATCCGGGTCCGTTTCCAGCCCGGACCGCACAGCAGCACCCGGCTCTGCATTCGGGCACCGCGAACGCCCCAGCGGGTCTCCATGAGGTGCTGGACCAACGGCGTACTGGCCGTGGAGACCGACTGCGACCACAGGGCCACGGCCGCCGGACCCACGCGCCGCACCGCGGCGATCAGCGCGTCCGGGGCCACGGCTCCGCCCAGCATGAGGGTGGGGACCCCGCGTTCGGTCAGTGTGGAGTTCAGTGCCTCCAGCGGGAGCGTGTGCTGCTCGCCCGGAACGCAGGCCAGCACCACCGGAGACGAGTGCGCCCCCTGCTGAGCGGACGCGCCGCGCACGTACAGGTGGCGCAAGGTCGCGGAGATGTGCCAGGACAGGAGGTGCTCCACCTCGACGTAACGCTCACCGGCCGACTGCCACTTGCGTCCGACGGCCTGCAGGGCGGGAGCCAGGATCTCCTCCCACGCGACCACCAGCCCATGCGCGCTGATCGCGGCGGTGAGCTGCTGCTGGACGGCGAAGGCGTCCAGCCGGACCGCTGCGCGGGCCAGGCCCCTGCACTCCTGGCGCACGCTCCCCAACGGCAGCCCGCTGCCGGACCGGGAGGCGTACAAAGGCTCCGCCACCTGCTCGTCCACAGCTGGGAGGTGGTGCGCCGACGGGGACTGCGGGGTGCTTCTCCCGGCGTGTTCCATCGCCGTCCGGGCCGCTTCCGCCGGCGGAATGCCGGCGGCCGTCATGCGGCACATCTCCAGGAGCATGGACACGTCGGCGGGCGTCCACCGGCGATGGCTTCCCCGCGCCCTGGTCGCCGGGCCCAGCCCGTATCGGCGGTCCCAGGAGCGCAGGGTGGTGGGGCTGACCCCCAGACGCCGGGCGAGGAACCCGGTGGTCACCCCGGCATCCGAGGACGCGCCTGCGTCCGCCTCGGGCCCGTCCATGGCCACCCTGTGAACCGCCCGCCTCAGCCGGGGAAGCGGCCGTCGAGCGCAGCAGCCAGCGGCGTTCGGCGTAGACGAGGTCGTCGCGCCACAGGCGTCAGGCCGCCGCCGTCATGATCCGGCGCAGCACCGGGGCCGCCGTACGAGCCGCGGCGAAGCCGGGACGCTCCGAGCAGGCCACGACCGCTTCTACCCCCTGTTCCCCGTCGGCGGGTACGGCGACCGACCCGGGGTCAGGACGCCGGACCCGAGACTGGTGCTCGCGGGTGAGCTCGTCCGCACCGATCTGCCTGTCGCCCTGATGGAACGGGCGGCCACCAGCGGCTTCCTCGCCGCCAACGCCCTGCTGCGGGAATGGGGAGTGCGGGGTCACCCGCTGTGGACCGTGCCCAACCACGGCCGTCTCCGTCTGCGCCGTGCCGAGCACCGGAAGGCGGCATCTCGGGTGGGGCGGTCGGGCTGAGCTGTCGCCGGACGAGTGACCGGCCCGCGCACCCTTCGGACGTCACCAGTCGTCGGCGCGCGGCGGGGTCCACTGCGGTGCGGCGGGTGCGGTGCCGTACGTCTCCTGCCGGGCCCGCGCGGTCACGGCGGGACCGCCGAGCAGCGTGCCCTCGGGCCGGGGCGCGGGCGGGTCGGCCCGAGGGGGTGACGGCGACCGGTTCCACTCGCCGTCGCCCAGCACCAGCAGCGGGTCGAACATGACGACCACACCGGCCAGCAGCAGGAAGACCGCCGGTCCCAGCAGCATGGGCAGCAGCAGGGACGTGGGCGAGTCGCCCGCGAAGGTGCCGGAGCCGTGCACATGGACGCTGACCGCGGCCATCGCCGTGTAGTGCATGCCGGACACGGCCACGCCCATCACCAGGCTGGCGCCGAGGCTCGCAAGGAACCCGCGGATGGAGACCGCCGCCCACAGTGCGGCGGTCGCGGCGACGATCGCGATCAGCACCGACAGGCCGACGGTGGCGGTGTCGTACACGATGTCCCCGTTGACCTGCATGGCGGCCATGCCGAGGTAGTGCATCGCGGCGACGCCCAGGCCGGTGATCACACCCGCGACGCCCAAGGTGACCCGGTCCGCACCGCGGTAGCCGACGATGAAGACGCCGATGCCGACCACGACGATCGCCACGGCCAGACTCAGCAGTGTCAGCCCCGCGTCGTAGCGGATCCCGGTCTGTGCGACCTGGAAGCCGAGCATCGCGATGAAGTGCATCGTCCAGATCCCGCAGCCGATGGACGCGGCGCCCAGCGCCAGCCAACCGTGTTTCCAGGACTGCTGGTTGAGCAGGGAGCGGACGATGCACCGCAGTCCGAGCGCCCCTCCCAGGCAGGCCATCAGATAGGCCGCCACCGGGGTCACCGCGCCATAGCGGAACCCGTCGATCGTGCCTTGCATACGCCAACTCCCCCCAGAGCCACGGCGGTTGTGGAGCAAGGTCTACGGGCAAGCACCCCACGGAATCAAGAGCTTACCGCCGGTAATTGAATTTTTCTCAATTACCGGCGATCGACTCCGGTCATCCATGGGTGAGTTCTCGCCATGATCGACCGTTCGGGGTCAGCCCTGCTGTACGGGCACCACCACGAGTTCGGCGATGTTGACGTGCGCCGGCGCGGCGGCGGAGAAGGCGATCACCTCGGCCACGTCCTCGGCGGCCAGCGGACGCAGATCGCTGCGCATCCGGTCCAGCGCCGTCCGCATGTCGTCGTCCCCCATGTCCGCGCCGAGTTCCGTGACGGTCACACCTGGTTCGACGGTACGCACGCGAACCCCGCGAGGGCCCAGTTCGGCGCGCAGATTGCGGGTGAGGTGGGCGATCGCGGCCTTGGTGGCGCAGTACACCGACCAGTTGGGATACAGGGAGTGGCCCGCCACCGAGCCGACATGGACCAGATCCGCGGCACGCCCCTCGGCCGCGGCGCTGAGCAGACCGCCGGTGAAGACCCGCGCGGTGTGCAGCACACCGCGCAGGTTGACGTCGAGCATGCGGTCCCATTCGTCGGTCCGGGCCGCCTCGAAGGGAGCGCCGAGCATCACCCCGGCGTTGGCCACGACGAGATCCACCCGGCCCAGACCCGAGCCGACGGCCTCGGCGACGCCGTCGAGCGCCTCGACATCGGTGAGGTCGACGGCGAACGGGAGGACGGTGCCGGACGCCGTCGCCCTGAGCTCCTCGGCCAGTTCCTCGAGCCGGTCCTCGCGGCGGCCCAGGAGCGCGACATCGGCACCCCCGGCCGCCAGCCGGCGGGCGGTGGCGGCGCCGATGCCGCTGGTGGCGCCGGTGACGACGGCGACCCGACCGGTCAGAGGCGGGGCGGGGCGGTAGGTGTCGTAGGTCGCAAGCGTGGTGTCCCGGTGGGGAGATGAAGAAGTCATGCCGCTGAGCCTGGTGCCGGCCGGATCGGCGCACCAGGCCGCCGCTCCCCGCCGAGCGCCGATCCTAGGAGTACGACGGCCACCCTCCGATCTCCCTTCCCGGGGCGCGCGTGCCTAGGGTGAGGCCATGGACAGCGCGAACCCGCTCGGCGAGTATCTGCGTGCCCGGCGCGCCCTGGTGAGCCCCGAGGACAGTGGCCTGCCGATCACGGGCCGGCGCCGGGTCGCAGGGCTGCGCCGGGAAGAGGTCGCGCTGCTGGCCGGTGTCAGCTCGGACTACTACGTACGGCTGGAGCAGGGCCGCGAACGGCACCCCTCCGCCCAGGTGGTCGACGCCCTGGCCCAGGCCCTGCGCCTGGACATGGAAGCCGCCGACCACCTGCACCGCCTGGCCCACCCGGCTCCGAAACGGCCCGCGTCACGCGCACGGGCCGAGCGGGTCAGCCCGGTCCTGCTGCGGATGATGCACGACTGGCACCGCACCCCGGCCGTGGTCCTGGACCACTGCCTGACGGTTGTCGCGCACAACGCCCTCGGCAAGGCCCTCTTCGCCGGCCACACCTACAGCGAGGATCTGGTGCGGCTGGTGTTCCTGGATCCGGACGCGCGCACGTTCTATCCGGACTGGGAGCGGGTCGCCGTCAACACCGTAGGCGGACTGCGCTCTTCGGCGGGCACGGGCCACGACGACCCCCGCCTGATCCGCACGGTCGGCGAACTCTCCCTGAAGAGCGCCGAGTTCCGGCGCCTGTGGGCCCGCCACGACATCCGCCAGAAGACCCGCGAGACCAAACGCTTCCAGCATCCCCTCGTGGGTGAACTGACCCTGGACTACGAGTCCTTGACCGTCAACAGTGCCCCCGGCCAGCAACTGGTCGTCTACCAGGCCGCCCCCGGCAGCACCTCGGAACAGGCCCTCGCTCTCCTGGGAAGCCTCACGGCCGACCGGCCCGACCGCGACCAAGCCGTATCCGAGAAGTCAACTTGACCCGGGGACTCCTCTGTCCAGACACCCCTATCGGGTGGCAGGGACGCGTGACTCACGCCCCGCGTTCCACACGCTCTCGCCACGGGCGGCGATGTTGTGGGAAGCATTCCGGTCGGCGTGGGCAACGACCCCGCACCCCCGGCAGATGAAAAGTCCTTGATCGACACGGTTGCGTTTGTCGACGTGGCCGCACTGGGCGCGTGTCTGGGACGTGTAGCGGGATCGACGAAGACTAGGGGCACGCCGACCCGCTTGGCCTTGTAGACGATGAAGTCTGCGAGCTGGGCGAAGGACCAGGAGTGGAGCGCGACCCGTTGGGGCTTGCCAAGCCGTACCCTCTGCCGGATTCCCTTGAGTTCTTCCAGGTGCCGCGCCTCGCGGCGGGAGCGCTCCTTGAGCCGGCGCTTGGCGGACTTGGTGCGCTTCTTGTGGAGCTTGGCCCGCAGGGCAAGCTGCCTCTTGCGATACCGGTTCAGGGCGCGTCCGGCGGCCTGGTAGCCGGACCACCTGCTCGTGCACCACCCGCCCAAGGTCGCCATCTCGCGGTTGGTCGGCTCCCTCGAGGGCGTCTCCGCCCGCAGGCTCCGCCAGGAGTTCTCCGGCCACATCCGCACGTACCTGTGGGGCGACCACTTCTGGTCCCCGTCCTACTTCGCCGCATCCTGTGGCGGCGCACCGCCAGCGATCATCAAGGAGTACATCGAGAACCAGAAGCAACCCGACTCAGGACAACAGTGCCCACCCGTGCGGGTCACCCCTATCTTGAGAAGCGCTTCCTCCCGGGCGTGAACGCCCGGGCTTCCGCGCTAGATCATGCTGAAAGGCCGACCCCGCCTACCGCTCGCGGCGCAACGTCGCCGACAGGTGATGCCGCAACGGCTGGCCGACCGCCGCCAGGTCGTGGACGAACGCGAGGGTGTCCTCGTCGGTGAGGGTGTAGCGGCGGCGGGTGGCGTCGACCTGTTTGGCCGTAGGAGTCAGGGCCACGCTGTCGGTGGCGAGGTCGACCACATCGTCAGCCGCCCGGCCCACCGCGATCTCGGCGATCCCGGTCGGCTGGGTGATCAGCGCCTCCACCCGGCCCTCCGGCTGCAGCCGCCACCACCCGCTCTCGCGCGCCGCCGGTCGCACGGGCGCACCGTCAGCGTCGATCAGCCACGCCCGGGCCTCGTACCGCAGGAAGGGCCGACCGTCGTGGCTGAAGGTGACCTCCTGCGCGTACGAGAAGTCGGCATCGAGCGTCGGATACTCGCCCGCGCCGCGCCCGCGCCACACCCCCAGCAGACCGAGCACGGGTTGCAGCAGCTCATGCGGCTGAGGAGCGGCGTCCGGTCGTCGGCTCTCGGGATACGGGTACTCCGCTACGACGTCGAACACGGCTGCGCTCCTCGGGTTGTGCCGGTGCCGGGGCAGAGCTTAGGGCCGCCGCCCCCTGCGTCAGGCGTCGAAACGGCTGCGAGCCGCCTCGATGTGGCCGAAGTACCGGTGAGTCCAGTCGCACATGCTGTCGACCGTCGCCCGCAATCCCTGGCCGGCGTCGGTCAGGGTGTACTCGACCCGGGGCGGGACGGTGGGGTGCACCGTCCGCTCCACCAGGCCGTTGCGCTCCAGCATCCGCAGGTTCTGGGTGAGCATCTTGTGGCTGACGCCCTCGATCTCTTTGCGCAGTTCGGTGAAGCGGAGGGTGCCCTCGCCGAGCGCCTCGATGATCAGGAACGCCCACTTGTTGGCCACGTCGGAGAAGATCTCCCGCGCCAACGAGTCCGCCCGCCGCAGATCCGCCGCGTCGACCGAGCCACCGGCCTGCTTGGTTCCCATCAGATTCCCCCAGTCACTGAGCGGCACGTCCTCGAAAGACGGATCATACTCTCCTGTGGTTCCTCAGTAACCACAGGAGACCGACCGTCTCCTCTTCCGGAGAACATGCCGATCAGACCGGGGCGCATCGGCTTCGTAGAACAACTCGTGGAGGTACGCGCCTTCGGCGGCGGCACCGGACCGTGCTGGCCGGGAGCGAGTCGAGGAGCCTGCCGCAGTTCGCCGCGCAGCACCTCCGGGCTCCCGCCCGTGCCGTCATCGGCCCGTTGCAGGATCCGGGCGAGCGTGAGGCGGCCGAGTCCGGCACCGATGATCGTGACGTCAGTGGCCATTACTCCTGCCTGCCTCCCGCAAGGGCGCAGCATGCCGTTTCCCCGCCGACCGTCATCGGGCGGTTGCCCGCCCTGCCCCGGTAGGGATTTCCCGAGGGGGGAAAGGCCTGGCAGCACGATGGTCCACGGAAAGGCGCGTTGCGAAGGTCGATGTGTCCGAGCACCGCAGCGCCGCATCCGAAGGAACCTCCATGCGCAGCTCTCGTCTCGTCGCCGCTTGTCTGGCCGGCCTCGTCGTCCCCGGTCTTGGCGTGACGGCCGTCGTCCCCGCTTCGGCCGCGTCCGCCTCGCACGCCGCGCCGGCATCGGCGGGGTCGTCGAAGCCTGCGAAGGGGGTGACGCTCACGCTTCCCGCGCCGCGGGGCCGTTATGCCACCGGCGAGTCGTCCTTCCGGCTCGCCGACGGCAAGCGCGCGGACCCGTGGGTGGCCGGCCGGTCCTACCGGGAGCTGATGATCAGCGTGTTCTACCCGGCGGTGCACACGGGCGGGCGGCCCTTCACGAAACAGTTCCCGCCGGCCGTGGCAGCGGCGACCGGTGCGGCGGTCGAGGAGAGCGACATGCTGCCGGCCGGTCTGGTGGATTGGGCCGCCACGAGGACGCACTCGGTCGCGGACGCCGCCATGGCACCGGGCCGTTTCCCGGTCGTCCTGTATTCGCCCGGTGCCGGGGACCCGAGGGGCTGGAACGTGTCCCTGGTCGAGGACCTCGCCTCGCGCGGCTACGTGGTGGTCACCGTCGATCACACCGGGGAGGCCCCGGCGGTGCAGTTCCCGGACGGCCATGTGGTGGGCAACGGGCCGATGACGGCGGCCTGGGACCAGGCGTTCCGCAACGGCACGACCCTGGCGTTCTTCACGAAGCTGATGGACACGCGCATCGCCGACTCCGAACTGGTGCTGGACCGGCTGACGCGTCTGCCGAAGCGGCTGAGCGACGGCATGGACCTGAACCGGATCGGCATGTTCGGGCACTCCGCCGGCGGGTTCACGGCGGCGAACATGATGTACGGCGATCGGCGGATCAAAGCCGGCGTCAATCTGGACGGCACGCTGGAGTACACCGCCAAGCCCGACGGAACCAACCTCAGCGAGGTCGCCCTGCACGGACTGGACCGGCCGTTTCTGCTGATGGGCAACAGCTCGGCGGACGACGGGAGCGATGTGCTCCGCGAGCCGTCGTGGGCGTCGCTCTGGCGGCACCAGCGCGGCTGGAAGGCCGACGTCACGCTGGACGACTCCGTGCACGCCTCGTTCACGGACGCCAAGGCGCTGCTGCCGCAGCTGGCGGGCCGGGTCCCGGCGGCGACGCTGGACGCGGCGGTCGGGACGGTCGACGCACATCGAGCGGTGGCGGCGAACCGGGCGCTGGTGGCCTCGTTCTTCGACCGGTTCCTCAAGGGCCGTGACGACCATCTGCTGGACGGCGGTCCGTCGCCGTACCCGATCACCTTCGTGCGGTAGCGGTAGGCGTGGCACAGCGAAAGAACAGGTGAAGCACAATTCTGCCAGGGGCGGGCGCCTTGCACCCGCCCCTCACCGAGGGATAACCCTTGACGCGTTCCTTACTTGCTGACATGTCACCGACAAGTCTGTCATTCTCCCTCTCAACTACCGCACGGTAGCCGCACGTCGCCGCCGCGCGTGCCCGGTCCCGCACAGCTCGGCTCGTCCCGGACAGCAGACCCGGCTGCCCGGTCTCTCACCGGTCGCCCCACGCGGCCGCAGCAGTAGGAGAACGAGTGAGACGCATCCCCCGCAAGCGGACCGCGGTAGGAGCCCTGCTCTCCACCGCCGCCGTCCTCGCCGTCGGCATGCAGTCGGTCCCCGCGAACGCCGAGCCGGCATCCGCCCGCCCCAGCCCCCTGCGCACCGGGGGCGTCGAGGCGAAGCTGAACCCGGCGCAGCACACCGCCCTGATCAGGGCCGCGCAGCAGAACACCACCGCGACCGCCCGCACCCTCGGCCTCGGGGCCAAGGAGAAGCTGGTCGTCAAGGACGTCGTCAAGGACAACGACGGTACGCTGCACACCCGTTACGAGCGCACCTACGCCGGTCTGCCGGTCCTCGGCGGCGACCTCGTCGTGCACACCCCGCCCGCCTCCCGCGCGGCGGGCACGGTGAGTACCACGTTCAACAACAGGCACACCGTCAAGGTCGCCACCACCACGGCCGCCGTCGCCAAGTCGGCCGCCGAGGCGAAGGCCCTCGCCGGCGCCAAGGCCCTCGGCGCCAAGCAGACCAGGGCCGACAACGCGCGCAAGGTCATCTGGGCGGGCACCGGCACCCCGAGGCTCGCGTGGGAGACCGTCATCGGCGGCTTCCAGGACGACGGCACGCCCAGCAAGCTGCATGTCATCACCGACGCCACCACCGGCAAGGAGCTCCACCGCTACCAGGCGGTCGAGACAGGCACCGGCAACACCCAGTACAGCGGCACCGTCACGCTCAACACGACGCTGTCCGGGTCGACGTACCAGCTGTACGACACCACCCGCGGCGGTCACAAGACGTACAACCTCGGCAACGGCACCTCGGGCACCGGCACCCTGATGACCGACTCCGACGACGTCTGGGGCACCGGATCCGGCTCCAACACCCAGACCGCCGGCGCCGACGCCGCCTACGGCGCCCAGGAGACCTGGGACTTCTACAAGAACACCTTCGGCCGCAGCGGCATCAAGAACGACGGCAACGCCGCCTACTCCCGCGTCCACTACAGCAGCAACTACGTCAACGCCTTCTGGGACGACGACTGCTTCTGCATGACCTACGGCGACGGCTCCGGCGGCACCCACGCCCTGACCTCGCTCGACGTCGCCGGTCACGAGATGAGCCACGGCGTCACGTCGAACACCGCGGGTCTGGACTACAGCGGTGAGTCGGGCGGGTTGAACGAGGCGACCTCCGACATCTTCGGCACCGGCGTGGAGTTCTACGCCAACAACTCCTCCGACGTCGGTGACTACCTCATCGGCGAGAAGATCGACATCAACGGCGACGGCACCCCGCTGCGCTACATGGACAAGCCCAGCAAGGACGGCTCGTCGGCCGACAGTTGGTACTCGGGCGTCGGAAACCTCGACGTCCACTACTCCTCGGGCCCGGCGAACCACATGTTCTACCTGCTGTCCGAGGGCAGCGGCAGCAAGACCATCAACGGCGTCACCTACAACAGCCCCACCTCCGACGGCGTCGCCGTCGCCGGCATCGGCCGCGCCGCGGCGCTGCAGATCTGGTACAAGGCGCTGACGACGTACATGACGTCCAGCACCAACTACGCCGGAGCCCGCACCGCCGCCCTCAACGCCGCCGCCGCGCTGTACGGCACCGGCTCCACCCAGTACGCGGGCGTCGGCAACGCCTTCGCGGGCATCAACGTCGGCAGCCACATCACGGTGCCGACCAGCGGCGTCACGGTCACCAACCCCGGCAGCCAGTCCTCGACCGTCGGCACCGCGGTGAGCCTGCAGATCTCCGCGAGCAGCACCAACAGCGGCTCCCTGAGCTACGCCGCGAGCGGACTGCCCACCGGCCTGTCGATCAACAGCTCCACCGGTGTCATCTCCGGCACCCCGACGACGGCCGGCACTTACAGCACCACCGTCACGGTGACCGACTCGACCGGGGCCACCGGCACCGCCTCCTTCACCTGGACGGTCAGCTCCAGCGGTGGCGGCGGCAGTTGCACCTCGGCCCAGCTCCTGGGCAACCAGGGCTTCGAGTCGGGCAACACCACCTGGACCGCCTCCAGCGGAGTGATCACCAACTCCAGCAGCGAGAGCGCCCACGGCGGCTCGTACTACGCCTGGCTCGACGGGTACGGCTCCACCCACACCGACACGCTCTCGCAGTCGGTGACCATCCCGAGCGGCTGCAAGGCGACGCTCACCTTCTATCTGCACATCGACACCGCGGAGACCGGCAGCACGGCGTACGACAAGCTGACGGTCACCGCCGGTTCGAGCACCCTGGCGACGTACTCGAACCTCAACGCCGCCTCCGGCTACACCCAGAAGTCCTTCGACCTGTCGTCCCTTGCGGGCTCGACCGTCACCCTGAAGTTCAGCGGGATTGAGGACTCCTCGCTGCAGACCAGCTTCGTCGTCGACGACACCGCCCTGACGACCGGCTGAGCCTTCGCACCGCCATGGGCCTCACCCCGCGCGGGGTGAGGCCCGTTCGGCGTCAGTTGAAGGGATCGAGGGTCAGATACGCCTGCTGCGGACTGCCGTCCTGGACGAGCGACTCGTGGTTGCCGACGTCGTCGAAGGCGAACGCGTAGGCCTTGCCGTCGGCCATCTGCGCGTGGATCGCGCGGGCGTACTGGTTGGTCACCGCGTCCTGGTAGAAGTTCGCCGCGGAGCTGTCCGGCTGGTTGGGGTTGACCAGCAGGGTGGAGCGGTTGAAGCCCGCGCACAGGGTGCGTGAAATGGGCCCGCGCACCTGGTCGTTGGGGGCGTCGAGCAGCTTGTGGCAGCCGAAGACGCTGTCCGCGTCCGGCTTCTGGAAGCTGGTGACGACCGCGCCCGAACCGTTGGTGAAGTTCATGACGTTGCCCGAGACCCGGCCGAAGTACTTGGTGTTCGGCTGATCGGCGAACGGTGTGACGGTCAGGGTCGTCGACGCGTACTTCTGCCACACGCGGTTGATGTAGTCGTCCATCACGGACGCCGGCAGCGCACCGGACTCCAGTCCGTGCCCCGGCGCCAGCGCCCGCAGCACCGTGCCGTCGGACCGGGTCTGGATCAGCCCTGCCCAGCCGCCGGACCGGCCGCGCAGGTCGCCCAGGACCCCGTTGTATCCGCCCGGCTTGAGGTGCCCGGTGCTCACCGTGGTCCCGTCGGAGCGCTGCACGCCGACCGCGTAGGGAGCCGAGAACATGTCGACCTGTGTGCTGTTCAGCCACAGGCCGGAGTCGTTCAGGGTGTACTCGGACCAGTTGAAGAGGATGTCGTGGTTGGGGTCGGTGGGGTTCTGCACCGCGGGCTGCACCAGGCCGCCGGTGGTCAGCTTGAACACCAGCTTCTGGCCGTAGGAGAAGTAGATCCGCCCGGAGAACTGGGGGATCCGGATGGTCGTGGACCCGCCCGCGGCGGGTCCGGGGATGGACGCGTCCGGTGCGGGAGTGGGTGGGTTGCCGCCGGCCGGCCATGCGTGGAAGGTGCCGTTCGCGTCCGCCCAGCCCTGCTGGCCGGTCGAGAGCAGGGTGCCGATCGTGTAGACGTAGACCGCGTCGCTCCGGCCGGAGTTGTTGGTCAGCTTCAGGGGGATCGTGGCGGGCACGGCCGCGTCGGCGGACGACGGTGAATGGACGGCGAGGACCGCCGCGAGCAGGGCGGCCGCCGCGGCCGGGGCCAGCAGCCGGTGAGTGAGCCTTCTGGGCACGCTCCACCTCCGTGGGGGTTCATCTGTTGTGGGGGGATGACCTGAGGGGAATGGTCCGGACCATGGTGAGAGCGCTCTCAAGGTGGCACCGAGGCGCGTGCATGTCAATGAGTTGAACGGAAGACGACGAGCGGCACCCGCGGAGCGAACTCCGCGGGCGCCGCCCGTCGTTGGTGGGTGGTGGTCAGAAGGTGCGGTCGAGGAGGTCGAGGAGCGCCGCCCAGTGCCGCTCGTCACCCTCCTTGTTGTAGGCGGCCGTGTCCGCCTGGGTGTAGCCGTGGGGCGCGCCCGCGTAGACCTCGCAGCGGTGCCGTACGCCCGCCGCCGTCAGCGTCTCCTCCAGCAGCTGCTGCTGCTCGGGCGGCATGGAGGGATCCTCGTCGGCGTGGCCGAAGTACAGCTCCGCCGTGACGCGCTCGGCCTCCAGGTGCGGGCTGTCCGGGTCGTCCGTCGCCAGCCGCCCGCCGTGGAAACCGGCCGCGGCGGCGACCCGGTCCGGATGGGCTCCAACCGTGTACAGGACCAGTCGGGCGCCCATGCAGTAGCCGGTCACCGCGACCGG
Organism: Streptomyces sp. NPDC006476; assembly: GCF_040612015.1. NCBI lineage: Bacteria > Bacillati > Actinomycetota > Actinomycetes > Kitasatosporales > Streptomycetaceae > Streptomyces > Streptomyces sp. NPDC006476. The sequence goes on from NZ_JBEXPK010000013.1 coordinate 16,693, forward strand.
GCCGTCCGCCACCAGCGGGGAGTCCGCCAGCCACTGGAGGTAGGCACCCGCGTCCCGCTTGGCGCGCTCGGGGGTGTGGGCCTGCATGACCGGCATGATCTGTTCCCACATCTGCGGCCGGGTCGACGGGTCGATGAACTCCGGCAGGTCAAAGACCGGCGAACGTCCGCTCCGGTAGAAGACGTTGGGCACCAGGACCGTGTAACCGGCCTCGGCGAGCCGGTCGGCCATCGACTTCAGGTGGGGGCGGAGCCCGAAGGCGTCCATGTACATCAGGACACCGGGCCGGGCGCTGCCGTCGGCGGCGTGCGCCACATAGGCGTCGGCGACGCCGTCCTCGGTGGTGATGTCAAGGGCTGTTCCCTGTACGGAGGTCATGGGGGCTGCCTCTCTGCGCGCTCGGCGGCGACCGGATGCACGGCCCGACGGGCCGGGTGCGGTCATCGTTGCATGGGCCACTCGCCGGGCCGAAAGGGCCCCCTGCCTCGGGTGATGCTGGAGCTCACTCGAAGCGTGAGACGTCCCCGGCTCCCCGCCGCACGATCTGCGCCTCGCCGTCGGAGAAGTCGATGACCGTCGTGGGCTCGGTGCCGCAGTCGCCGGAGTCGACCACCGCGTCCAGCACATGGTCCAGGCGGTCCTTGATCTCCCAGCCCTGCGTCATCGGCTCCTCCTCGTCGGGCAGCAGCAGGGTGCTCGACAGCAGCGGCTCGCCCAGCTCGGCGAGGAGGGCGTGGGTGACGACGTGGTCGGGGATGCGGACGCCGACCGTCTTCTTCTTCGGGTGCTGCAGCATCCGCGGCACCTCGCGCGTCGCCGGCAGGATGAACGTGTAGCTGCCCGGCGTGGACGCCTTGATCGCACGGAAGACGTCGTTGTCGACGCGCACGAACTGGCCCAGCTGCGCGAAGTCCTGGCACACCAGGGTGAAGTGGTGCCGGTCGTTGAGGTGGCGGATGGTGCGGATCCGCTCGATGCCGTCACGGCTGCCGAGCCGGCAGCCCAGCGCGTAGCAGGAGTCGGTCGGGTACGCGATCAGCGCGTCCGACCGGATGCTGTCCGCGATCTGGGCGATGGTGCGCGGCTGGGGGTTGTCGGGGTGCACGTCGAAGTACTTCGCCATCCGCAGAGCTTATGCCTGCCGCACCTTGGCCACGAACGCGGCGACGTTGGCGACGGTGCGCCGCACCTTCTCCTCCAGGGTGATCGTCTCGTGCAGCCGGGCACCGGCGCCCGCGTCCTTCTTGCCGCGCACATACAGCGAACAGGCCAGGTCACTGCAGATGTAGGCGCCCACCGAGTTGCCCTGCTGCCCGGCCTTGCCCGCGCGCGGGGCGACCATCAGCGAGACGCCGCCGGAGTGCGTGGTCAGGCACATGGAGCACATGCTGCGCCGCGTCTGCCAGGACCCGGCACTCGAGCCGCGCAGGACGACGCCCCGCAACTGCCCCTCCGACTCGGCCACCAGATAGGCGCGGTCGGGTGCCTGCGGGTCGCGCCAGCCCAGGAAGTCCAGGTCCTCCCACGGCTGCTCGGCCAGCTCACGGGGGACGGACAGACGCTTGGCCTCTCCCTTGCTGCAGTTGACGAAGGCGGCACGGATCTCTTGCTCGGTCAGCGGTTTCATAAACGCGAGGCTAATTTGCCTAAAGCTATTAGGCAAACGCATAATCGCTTCAGGCAGACTGAAGGGAAGCACATGGGACGCGTGGGCCTGACCACCGAACGCCTCGTCCGCGCGGGCGCCGAACTCGCCGACGAGGCCGGCTTCGAACAGGTCACCGTCTCCGCCCTGGCCAGACGCTTCGACGTCAAGGTCGCCAGCCTGTACTCCCACGTGAAGAGCTCCCAGGACCTCAAGACCCGGATCGCCCTGTTCGCCCTGGAGGAACTCGCCGACCTGGCCGCCGACGCCCTGGCCGGACGCTCCGGCAAGGACGCCCTGACCGCCTTCGCCAACGTCTACCGCGACTACGGCCGCGAGCACCCCGGCCGGTCGGCGGCCGCCCGGCTCAGGCTCGACCCCGAGACGGCCGCCGCCAGCGCGGGCGTACGGCACGCCCAGATGACCCGCGCCCTCCTGCGCGGCTACGACCTGCCCGAACCCGAGCAGACACACGCGGTCCGGCTGCTGGGAAGCGTCTTTCACGGGTACGTGAGTCTGGAGCTCGCCGGCGGCTTCAGCCACAGCCTCCCCGACTCCGAGGAGAGCTGGGCCCGCATGCTGGACGCCCTCGACGCGCTGCTGCGCAACTGGCCGACCCGACCGACAGGAGTCTGAGCAGATGACGAGCACCGCCGCACCCTTGATCTCCACCCCCGTCACCGCGTCCCTGCTGCGCGGCGCCCTGGAGGTCGAGCACACCGAGGACGGCGTGCTGCCCCACCGCCTGCCCGCCTGGGCCCGCGCCCAGTGCACCGACGGACAGCTCCTCATGGCGGAGTCCCAGCCCTCCGGCGTACGCCTCGTCCTCCGCAGCCGCACCCGGACGGTGGAACTCGACGCGCGCCCCACCAAGCGCGTCTACCCCGGCCTCGCCCACCGCCCCGAGGACGGGATCTACGAGCTGTTCATCGACGGCGCGCCCTACGCGCAGGGCACGGTCACCGGCGGCAACACCCTCACCATCGACATGGCCGCCGGCACCGCCGAACTGCAGCCCGGCCCGGCCGGCACCCTCCGCTTCGCCGAACTGCCCGACGGCGACAAGGACATCGAGATCTGGCTGCCGCACACCGAGACCACCGAACTCATGGCCCTGCGCACCGACGCGCCGGTGGAGTCCGCCCCGTACTCGGGACGCAGGGTCTGGCTGCACCACGGCAGCTCCATCAGCCACGGCTCCAACGCCACCACCCCCAGCACCACCTGGCCGGCGCTCGCCGCCTCCCTCGCCGGCGTCGAGCTCGTCAACCTCGGCCTGGGCGGCAGCGCGCTGCTCGATCCTTTCACCGCCCGCGCCCTGCGCGACACGCCCGCCGACCTGATCAGCGTCAAGATCGGCATCAACCTCGTCAACACCGATCTGATGCGGCTGCGTGCCTTCACCCCCGCCGTGCACGGCTTCCTCGACACCATCCGCGAAGGCCACCCCACCACACCGCTGCTGGTCGTCTCGCCCATCCTGTGCCCGATGCACGAGGACACCCCCGGCCCCACCGCGATGGACGTCAACAGCCTCGCCGCCGACCAGGTCCGCTTCCAGGCCATGGGCGACCCGGCCGAGGTCGCCGGCGGCAAGCTCACCCTGCACGTCATCCGTGACGAACTGGCCCGCATCGTCGCCCAGCGCGCGGCCGACGATCCCCACCTCCACTACCTCGACGGCCGCGAGCTGTACGGCGAGAAGGACGCCGAGGAACTCCCCCTCCCCGACGCCCTCCACCCCGACGGCCCCACCCACCGCCTCATCGCCGAGCGCTTCACGGAACTGGCCTTCGCCGCGGAGGGCCCCTTCACGGCCCGCTCCTGATCCCACGTCAGTCCGATCGTGCTCGTACGACCGCTGGGCACTCGTGGGGTAACGTCCCGGCGATACGCCGAGGCAGAAGCGATGCACGAGGAGAAGGGCGACATGGCAGGCCGAAGGGACGGAGGCCGTCCCACGCAGATCACGGGTGCCGACGACGCGCTGTGGGCGCGACAACTGCTCGAACAGCTTCGGCACACCGGGCGCGACGTCCACCGGGTCGTCTCCTGGCTCGCCGGAGCCGTCCACGGCTCGGCCTGTCTGCAAGGCGCCGACGGCGGCCTCGTCGCCGGTACGCCTGTGACGCTGGACGCCGATCTGGTCGCGGACGTAGCAGGCGGACGCATCTCCTCCGCCGCCTGGGACGACACGGGCCGCCATCTGCGCCTGGTCGGGGTGGAGCAGCCCGGGTCCCCGACGGCCTGCGTGCTCGCGGTCAGCCGTGAAACGCCCTTCGACCGGCGCGCCTCCGACATCGTCAGTCACACCGCCCAGGTCCTCGAACTGCTTCTGCGGGCCAACAGGTCCACCGAGGCCGCCCACCGCCTGAAACGCGCGACCTCCGATCTGCGCCTGGCGATCCTGCAGTTGCTGATGGTGGAGGACACCGTCGCCGCGCGCCGGGTCGCCGCCGGGCTGTGGCCCGGTCTGCTGGACACCGACACCGCCTGCGTCTATGTGCTGGAGGGGTGCGCTCAGGACCGTGACCGCATCGCCGAGGACTGCCTGGACGTGACACGGGAACAGGCGCTGGTCGTGCGCTGCCCGGCGGTCGACGCGCACGTCATCGTCGTGGCGCCGCGCGACACCGTCGCCGTACAACTGCGCGACCTCGTCGGTCGGCGGCCGGGCATCCTGCTCGGTGGCAGCGCCCCGCAGAGCCTCGCCAGCACCGCGACCGCCTACGGACAGGCCGTCAGCGCCCTCGCCGTCGCCCGGTTCCGCCCGGACAAGCAGGCCGTGTACGCCGAACGCACCCATCCCGAGCGCCTGATGGACCCGGCCGCACTGCACGCCTGGACCGCCCGCCTGCTGCGCCCGCTCGACACCCTGGCCCATCACACCCGCGGCGAACTCCTCGCCACCACCCGCCTCGGCCTGGAATTCACCGCCGTCAGCGCCGCGAAGATCCTCGGCGTCAGCCGCAACACCGTGCGCGCCCGCATGGAACGCGTGGAGACCCTGCTCCGCGCCGACTTCTCCGACCTCACCGTCCGCGCCGTCGTCCATCTCGCCCTCAACACCCAGGTCGGCCTGGCCCTCGACGCCGGTGAGCCCACCACACCGCATGCCCCGCTCGCCAACCTGCTGACCGGCCCCGCGCTGGGCACCTGGGCCCAGGACCTCATCGGCCGGCTCGACTCCGACGCCCGCGACCTGCGCCGCACCCTGCGCACCTGGATCGCCGCCGGAGGCAACGCCGAACGCGCCGCGCAGACCCTGGGCATGCACCCGCAGACCGTCCGTGAACACGTCCGCAGCGCCGAACCGGTCCTCGAACGCCAACTTCTGGCCGCCGGCAGCGACCTCTACGAGGTCGTCCTCGCGCACCTGGCCCTCGGTGACCTGCGGGCACCCGTCTTCCACGGGGCGAAAACGGACCATCCGGACTCACCTGTGCACGGGTGAGCCTTTCGGCCACGACAGCGGGCATCGACGCGGTACCGAACCCGTCGGCAGGCACGTAACTTCGACCTCCCTAGGGGCGCGACCGGAGCGGGGGACCGGTCGGGCCCCTTTTGGTTTTCATGTTGCGCCTGACAGTGGGTACGTTCGAATCGATCGTTGACGCACTCGATTCTGTCGCGATCTATTGATTGAGCCGTCGTTTCCGTCGTACCGTCCCACTGTTCGCCACCACCCCGACCGACGCACAGAGGTGAGCCATGGACCGCCCCCGGCTTCAGGAGCTGCTGGCTCGCGAGAGCGCGGAGGCCACGCGTCGCTGCCCGCGTTCGCAGGACGCCTACGCCCGCGCCGACCACCTTTTCGGCCGGGTGCCGATGACCTGGATGAACAAGACGGCGGGCCCCTTCCCGCGCTATCTGGCCACCGCCCGCGGGGCACGCGTCACGGACATCGACGGGCACGAGTACGTCGACTTCTGCCTCGGCGACACGGGAGCGATGACCGGCCACTCGCCGGCGGCCGTGGCCGAGGCGGTCAACCGGCGCTTCACCGAGCTGGGCGGTTCCACCGCGATGCTGCCGACGGAGGACGCCGAGTGGGTCGGCGCCGAGTTGACCCGGCGCTTCGGCCTGACCCGCTGGAGCTTCTCGCTGACCGCGACGGACGCCAACCGGTGGGCGATCCGGCTCGCCCGGGCCGTCACCGGCCGCTCGAAGATCCTGTTCAACAGCTACAGCTACCACGGCAGCGTGGACGAATCCCTCATCGTGGTCGGACCGGACGGCGGGGGAGCGGCCCGGCCCGGCAACGTCGGCGCCCCCTGCGACGTGACACTGACCAGCCGGGTTGCCGAGTTCAACGACCTGGAGCAGCTGGAGCGGGAACTCGCCCACGGCGACGTGGCCGCCGTTCTGATGGAACCCGCGCTCACCAACATCGGCATCGTGCTGCCCGAGACCGGCTATCTGGAGGGTGTACGCGAGCTGACCCGCCGTCACGGCACCCTGCTCATCAACGACGAGACCCACACCTTCTCGGCCGGCCCCGGCGGCTGCACCGCCGCCTGGGACCTGGAGCCCGACCTGCTCACCATCGGCAAGGCGATCGGCGGCGGCATCCCGGCCGGCGGCTACGGCCTGTCCGCCGAACTCGCCGACCGGCTCCTGGACCGCGCCGACCTCGATCTGGTCGACATGGGCGGCGTCGGCGGCACCCTCGCCGGCAACGCCCTCTCGGTCGCCGCCATGCGCGCCACCCTCGAACACGTCCTGACCGACGAGGCGTTCGCCCACATGGCCAAGCTCTCGGAACGCTTCGAGGCCGGCGTCCGCGCGGGCATCGACGCCCACGCCCTGCCCTGGTCCGTCAGCCGCCTGGGAGCCCGCACCGAATACCGCTTCGCCTCCCCGGCCCCGCGCACCGGCACCGAGTCGGCGGCCGCCGCGGACACCGAACTGGAGGACTTCCTGCATCTGTACCTGGCCAACCGGGGCATCCTGCTGACTCCGTTCCACAACATGGCCCTCATGTGTCCCGACACCACCGAGCAGGACGTCGACCTGCACACCGAGGTCTTCGCCGCCGCCCTTTCCGAACTGACGGCCTGAACCGGGGGCATCCGTGGACGAGATCGACCGGGCCATCCTGCGCGAACTGCAGGCCGACGGCCGTATCGCCTACGCCGACCTCGGCCCCAAGGTCGGCCTGTCCGCCTCGGCGGCACGCCAGCGTCTGCAGCGGCTGCTGGACTCCAGGGCCGTCCAGGTCGTCGGCGTCACCGACCCGATGGCCATGGGCGGCCAGGCCATGGCCCTGCTCGGCATCACCGTCGACGGTGACGTGCGCGCGGTCGCCGACGAACTGGCCCGGCACCCGGAGGTCGTCTACTCGGTGCTGACCTCCGGCGGCTTCGACCTCTTCGCCGAGGTCGTCGCACCCGGCCCGCGCGAACTCCTCGACTTCGTCAACGACGTCGTACGCCCGGTCGAGGGGGTCGAGCGGATCCAGCCGTTCCCCTACTTCGGCATCCACACCCACCGCTTCCTCTGGGATGTCGGCTGAATGCCCAGCGTGAGACGGGTACTCGGAGGACTCCGGAACGACAACCGCTGGAGGAGGTCCGCATGACCAGCAGCACGGAGACCGGCGGCGTGACCGGTACGCCGGACAAGGACTACAACCTGATCTGGTACGTCGAGGCGTGTCTGAACAACGCCCTGCGCCTGGAGTCCTACATCCAGGACGCGGAGCGCGAGAAGGACACCGAGGTCGCGGACCTTTTCCGCAAGGCCCAGGCGGACAGCCGCAAGGGCGCGGAACTGGGCAAGGACCTCCTGAGGGCACGTCTCAACGGCGGCTGAGTACCGCTCACGCTGGGGCCCGGCACCGTGCACGCCACGGTGCCGGGCTTTTCGACGTCCGCGGACCGGTGACGGCAGGCTCGCCTCCCGCTACCCTACTCGCCAGTAACCGGAGTGCATCCAGGAGGCGACCATGCCGCAGCTCGACGTCGACGGCGCGACCCTGACCTACGACGACGAGGGCCCCCGCGACGGCGAGCCCACGCCCCTGGTCTTCGTGCACGGCTGGACGGCGAACCGGCACCGCTGGGACCACCAGATGACCCACTTCGCCGACGCACGCCGCGTGATCCGTCTCGACCTGCGCGGCCACGGCGACAGCACCGGGGGAGGCGTACGGACGATCGCGGAGCTGGCCCGGGACGTCCTGGCGCTGCTGGACCACCTCAAGGTCGAGCGGGCCGTCCTCGTCGGCCATTCGATGGGCGGCATGATCGCCCAGACCATCGCCCTGGACCACCCCGAGCGCGTCGAACGCCTGGTGCTGGTCAACTCCATCGGACGCATGGCCTACAGCCGGGGCCGGGGACTGCTGATGGCGGCCTCCACCCTGGTGCCCTTCAAGCTGTTCGTCGCCGCCAACATCCAGCGCGCCTTCGCCCCGGGACACCCCCGCGAGGAGATCCGCGCCCATGTCAAGGCCTCGGCGGACACCCCGCGCGAGGTCGTCATGACCCTCTACGGCGCCATGCGTGCCTTCGACGTCCTGGACCGGGCCGGCGAGATCCAGGCGCCGACTCTGATGATCCACGGCTACCACGACATCCAGCTACCCGTGCGGCAGATGCTGCGCATGGCCAAGGCCTACCCTGACGTGGTGGTCCGCATCATCGACGCCGGTCACGAACTGCCCGTCGAGCGGCCCGCCGAACTCACCACCGCCCTCGACCGCTTCCTGACCGCCGCGTGAGGTGATCAGCGCGCCAGTTTGGCCCTGACCCCGCCCGCCGCCACCGCCGGGCGCGCCGTCGCCCGCACCGAGCGCCGCACCAGGTGTGCCTCCCGACGCAGATCATGGGCGGCGTGCCGGCCACGCCACACCAGCGAGGGGGACCCGGCGGTGTCGTCGGCCGCGATCAGCAGTCCGCCCAGCATCGAGAGGTTCTTCAGGAAGTGGATGCGCTGCTGGGCCCGCTCGTCGGGATCCTCCTCCTCCCAGAAGCGGTGCCCCGCCAGTGTGGTGGGCACCAGCGTGCCCGCGATGGCCAGCGCGGCCAGTCGCGGCAGCCGCCCGGTGCCCAGCAGCAGGCCCGCGGCCACCTGCACGGCACCGCTGAGCCGTACGGCCTGTTCGGTGCGGTCCGGCAGGGCGTCGACGCGTTCCGTGATCGGCTGGACGACGGGTTCGGCCGCGGGCGCGACCTTCTCCGGCGAGCGCAGGGAGTTCAGTCCGCCGGCCAGGAACATCGAGGCGAGCATGGGGCGGCCGACCAGTCGCAGGACACTCATGACTGTCTCCAAAGGGTGAGGACATGGGTACGGAGACCGAACGGGTTCCCGCGCTCATGTGGTCGATGCCACGCCCCGTGACCGGTCGCAGGTATGTTCACCGGCCATGGCCGCCCGCTACCGTTTTCCGCGCATTACCTCTCACACCCCGCAGTACGGACGGCCCCGCAGTGCTCACAGACCTCTCCCCGCTCATCGCGGCGACCGCCCAATGGCTGACCCGCGCCTACCCCTCCGGTGGCGGCGCGCTGGCCTCGGTCCTGTGCGAGGTGCAGGCACGCCAGGCCGTGACGGTCGCGGCGTGGCTGCGCTACCCGACCCCGATGGACGCCGCGCTCGTCGGCATGGCGGGCCCCGGCGGATCAGCCCGGCTGGACTGGATCACCGGCGCGGAGCCGGCCGACGACCCGGACGACGAGGACGCCCATGCCTGGCGCACCTGGGTGGACGAGGTCGTGGCGAGCTGGGCGGCCGCCCTGCTGAGCGACCCCGGCCTGGCCGCGACGGCGGTGGCCGCCCTCGCCATGGGCAGCCACACGACCGGTACACCCGTCGAGTTCCGCCGCCTGCTCGCCCCCGACGACGCCGACCGCCGCGCCGCCGCCCTCCTGCGCCACCCCGACCTGCTCGCCCCCGTGGCAACACTCCACCAGCCCCAACTCCTGAACCGCCTCGAACCGGGCCAGGCACTGACCGCCTGAGCGTCGACTGGACCGCTGTCCAGCCAGTCCGCCGGTTCGCCTGCAGGCGTCATGAGCATGGTCGCCCCTCGAGCCATGTCCGGCCGGGCCGGTCCCTCGTCGTCTCAGCGGCGACTGGGTTGTTGTTCAGCCAGGCCGCCGGTTGGCCTGCAGGCAGGCCTCTTGAGCATGGTCGCTGTTGTCGTAGCGCTCGGGGCCACCTCCGGCCGGGCCAGGCCTCACCGCTTCAGCGGGCCGGTTCGCCGGCAGGCCCGCTGCGTGTTCTCGCCGCTGCGGCAGCTCTGGCCGGGGCAGCCGTCATTGCTTCTGCGGTGACTGGGCGGAGGTGCGCTTGCCGCTGAGCTCGTTGACCACGGTGTAGGTTTTGGTCCGCCCGGCCACCGGCTTGAGGTCGAGCCGGCCGGTTCGCCACAAGGCCTCCTGAGCATGGTCGAAGGTGCGGCAGCGCCCGGGACCAGCTCCGGCCGGGCCCAGACCCTATGGTCCGGGCGTCGTTCGGGCGCTCAGGCTGCCGTGCCCAGCGTGTCCCGGTCGGTGACGTCGCCCTCCTCCTCGCGCACCATGACCGGCTGCGGAACCCGGCGTGTGCGCAGCAGGAGGCCGGAAGCGATGGTGCCGGTGATGAGCAGGCCCCCGGCGATCAGGGCGCCGCGGACCCCGGCCACTTCCATCAGCAGGCCGAGCGCGGGCGGCCCGCCCAGGCTCCACACCGTGCCGATGCTGCCCCACACGCCCAGCACCCGGCCGCGCAGATGGACGGGCGGGTCGGTCTGCAGTACGGCGGTGCCCGCGGTGTCGGAGACGGACTCCACCACGGCCATCGGCAGCACCAGAACCAGCAGCATCCCCAGCGAGGGCGACAGACCCGCGGCCACCTGCAGCAGCCCCCCGGCGGCGGCCAGCACGCCCACCAGCCGCACCGACGGCCGGCGTAGCCGCCCACCGAGAACGGCCCCCACGATGCCGCCCACGGCGAGCACCGTGGACACCGTGCCGAACGCCCCCGCCCCGCCCGCGAGCGGCCCGGTGACCAGCACCGCCAGCGTCAGCCCGTAGTTGCGGCCGAAGACCGCGCTGACGGCCGTGACACCGGCCAGCGCGACCAGCCGCGGGCGCCGGGCGAAGTAGTCCAGTCCCTCCCGGACCGTCATCGCGGCAGGCTCACCCGCCGGCCCCTCGACGACACGGCCCGCTCCGCGCACGGGACGCAGGAAGGGGATCACCGAGGCCACGAACAGGAACGACAGCCCGTTCGCCGCGTAGGCGGAGGCCGTGCCGAGGAAGCCGACGGCGACCCCGGCCAGGGCGGCGCCCACCAGCCGGCCCGCGCTGTGCACGAGGGCGCCCACCCCGATGGCGGAGGGAACGTCCTCGGCCGGGACGAGATCATTGCCCAGCAGGGCACAGGCGGGCCCGTCGACCGTGGCGACGACGCCGGTCACGGCGGCCAGCACCATCAGCACCGTCATGTCCAGCCGGTCCAGGGCCACCAGCACGGCCATCACGAAGGCCACGACACCCAGCAGGGCCTGGCTGACGGCGGCCGTCAGCTTCCGTGGCCAGCGGTCCACCGCCGCCCCGCCCAGCAGGCTCATCAGCAGGGCGGGCGCGGCCTGCACGGACATGGACAGTCCGGTCGCGGCGGCGGACCCGGTGATCTGCAGGACCAGCAGGTTCTGCACGGTCAGCTGCATCCACGTACCGGCGTTGGACACGAAGTTGGCGACGGACCACCAGCGCATGCTCCGGTAGCGGAGCGAGCGCCAGGGCGAGCGCGAAGGAGCCATGGAGGAAGACACAGTGCGGTACTCGAAGACGAGTCGGACGACTCAGCGAACGGACGACGAGGGAGTACCTTGCTGCGCTGCACGGGTCTCCATGGAGCCGGGATACGGCGCGGCCCATGGTGGCAGAAGAGATGAGCGGGTCAGTGCCGAAGGCGTCGCCCCGGGCGAGCGGTGTCGATCAAGTCCGATGGGGTGCAGGGGACTTGATACCTGGAGTGCCGTTGCTCACAGAAGTGCTGGTGGGGACGTGCGGGAGCCCGCCGCCTGGGGGCGACGGGCTCCTGAGTACGAGGCTGCCGGGTCAGTCGTCCATCTTGCCGCGGCCGCTGAGCGCGTCCCGCAGCCGGTCGACCAGCCCGGCCCCGGGCGCCAGCATCTTGTTGGCCGGGGGCTTGTCCGGCGCGGAGGGGTGCGGCCGGGTCGGCGCCATCTTCTTCGCCTGACGCACCTTGTCGCCCAGCTTGTCCAGCGCCTCCGGGGGACACGCCGCACGCAGCCGGGGGAAGAGGTTCTCCTCCTCGTCCGCGATGTGCGAGCGGATCTCCGTCATCAGCAGGCCGATGAGCCGGTCGAACTCCATGTGGTCCGCCTCGCAGCTCTCCAGATCCTTCATGATCTGCTCTGCCTTGGCGTGGTCCTCAAGTTCCTTGTCCGCGATGGCGTCCCCGCCGGCGACGTGCTCACGCACCGCCGGGTAGACATAGGCCTCCTCGGCGACCGAGTGCCGTACCAGTTCCATCGTGGCCTGGTCCGCGTACACCTTGCGGTTCTTGTCGCCGGGCGGCAGTGCCTCGATCCGGCCGAAGATCTCCTCGACCTCTCGGTGATCGGTCGTCAGCTCGTTGATGACGTTCCCACCGTGTCCCATGCTCCTCACCTCCAGCCAGGAAGCGGCGTCTCCCCGTCCGGATCCGCCGCGCACTCCGAGTGCCCTGGCCTTCGACTCACTAACGCCCCGCCCCCGCCCTCGGCCCACGGGGTGTACGACGCGTGCTCATTGGAACTCGCCTCCGTGAACGCCGACAGGACTGACCGGGGAGGCCGAGGTGTCCGATGCCGTCGACGAGGTGCTCGGGAGGGTGGGCGGCGAGGTGGCCGTCCGGGCGGAGCGACTGTGGCAGACGGCGATGGCGCTGCATGCGGACCCGGAATGCTCGTTCGCCGAACACCACGCGGCCGAGCTGCTCAGCGGGGAGCTGGAACGCGAGGGCTTCACCGTCGAACGCGGCCTCGCCGGACTGCCCACCGCCTTCGCCGCCAGGGCGGGCACGGGCCCGCGTCCCGCGGTGGCCCTGCTGCTCGAGTACGACGCCTTGCCGGGCCTGGGGCACGCCTGCGGGCACAACCTGATCGCTGCGGCCGGACTCGGCGCCGCCCTCGCCGCGCGGGCCGCGCTGGGCGACGCCCCCGGGACCGTGTGGGCCGTGGGAACGCCGGCGGAGGAGGGCGGCGGCGGGAAGGTCATCGAGACCGACGCCGGGGTCTTCGACGACCTCGACGCCGCGCTCATGTTCCACCCCGGGGTCCACGACTGGCAGTGGGCGCCGCTGACCGCGCAGACCCAGTACCGCGTCGGCTTCCACGGCCGCGCCGCGCACCCCACCGGAAACCCCACCGAGGGCATCGACGCGCTGGCCGCTCTCATCCAGCTGTTCAACACTCTCGCCGTCGTCGAGCGGCGGCTGCCGGCCGGCTCGCACATCCAGGGCATCGTCACCGACGGCGGGCGGGCGACGAACATCGTCCCCGAGTACGCCGAAGGCCTCTTCGGCCTGCGCGCGGCGACCACCTTCGGTCTGGAGGACCTGGCCGGCGAGCTGTTGACCTGCGCCCACGGCGTCGCCCGGGCGACGGACACGACCGTGACGGTCGAACGCGCCACACCCCGCTACGAGCACTTCCGCGACAGCCGTGTGCTGTCCGCCCGCTTCGCCCACCATCTGGCCCACGCGGGCATCGAGCTCACCCCGCCCGAACCGGGTGTGTTCCTGGGTTCCTCCGACATCGGCAACGTCAGCGGCCGCGTACCCGCTATCCACCCCTTCGTGGCGATCATGACGTCGGAAGGTTCCGATCACACCCCCGAGTTCGCCACCGCGGCCTCCTCCGAGCGCGGTCGCCGGGTGATGCTCGCTGCGACGGAGGCCCTGGCCCGCACGACGGTGGAGACGCTGCTGTCCGCCGACCTCAGGGACCGGGCGTGGAGCGAGCACGAGCTCAATGTCAGCGTGCGGGCGTGAGCCACGGCAGGGGATCGGTGTACTGCCCGTCGATCAGCACCTCGAAGTGCAGATGCGGCCCGGTCGACAGCCCGGTGGAGCCCACCAGCCCGACCGGGGTGCCGGTCGTGACGCTCTGTCCGACGGTGACCTGCAGCGCGGAGAGATGACTGTACGTCGTCTCCAGCCGCTTGCCCCCGATCGTGCCGTGGTCGATCACGACCCGGTTGCCGTACGCCGTGGTCATGCCGGCGAACTCCACCCGGCCGTCCCGCGCGGCGGACACCTGCGCTCCCTGCGGCGCACCGAAGTCGACCCCGGTGTGCAACTTGGTCACCCCGGTCAGCGGGTGCTTGCGGGAGCCGAAGGGGGAGGTGACGGTGAGCGTGGTGACCGGTGGGGCCAGGATGGCGATGGGTGCCTGGTTCGTGTTCTGCTCGGGGTTCTGCCGTACGAGCGCCTCGTACTGCGGCAGCCGGGCCTTGACCTGTTGCACGAAGTCCTGGGCCGCGGCCGGCACGCGGCCCGCCTTCTCCACCGGGCCGGTCCCGGCCCGGTAAGCGGCGAGGGTGAGATCGACCAGGTCCCCGTTGATGGTTCCCTTGGTCCTCAGCCTGGTCACCTGGTGCACGAGGGAACAGTCCTGCCGCCCCAGCGCCATGATCGCGTCCACCGCGTCGTGCGGGGAGGAGCGCCCGTTGCCGTCCTCGTCGCGCCCCCAGGTGCGCCACTGCGCGTCGGTGAAGCGGGCGATGCCCTGCTGGGACAGGCTCGCGGTGTCGTCGCTCCATCCGGACAGCTGATCGATCTGTGCGGCGAGCACGGACGGGGTGACGATGGCGCACGATCGGGTCGCCTTGCGCAGCCATGGTACGTAGGAGCCGTCGACCTTGCTCGTGGCGGAGTCGGCCGCGTCCGCCCCCTGGGGCAGTACGGAGGACAGGCCTCCGGTTGAGGCCAGGAACACCGACACCCCGGTCATCGCGACCAGCCCGGGCATCACGATCAGCAGGAAAGGACCGGGCCCCTTTCGCCGTGGACCGCTTTTCACGCTCGTGCTGTCCTGGACGACCGGAGTGTCCTCCGTCTGCTGGGGCACGCGACTCACGCTCGCAGGCTAGCCATTCCCTGACGTGACGTCACCGGACGCCGGGTCAAAGGGGGTTGCCCGAAAGGGCAGGGATGTCGCCGGACATGCGCGGGTCAGGGTTTCTTGGTCTCCGACTCCAGCGAGGCTCGGGTCGCCCTGCCGTACACGCCCGATTCGTCCTGCAGGACGAGACGGGTGAACTGATAACTGCGGACGGCGCTCTGCACGTCGCTGTCGTAGACACCGTCGGCGTCCTGGCTGTACAGGCCCACCTGGCGCAGCCGCAGCTGGAGTTCGACCACTTCCGGGCCGGTGTCGCCCAGCCGCAGGACGGGGGGCTGTCCGCTGGAGGCGCTGGGGGAGGGGGTCGCCGAGGCGGTGGCGGACGGGGTGCCGTCCGTGGGTGCCGGGTCCGTCGGGGTCGCCGTCCGGCTGGGCGTCGCGCCGGCCGGCTCCGACGTCGTCGGTGACGGCGAGGTGGACGACGCGCTCGCGGACGGCCGCACGGCTGCCGCGCTCGTGGAGGTGCCGGGATCCGGCAGGGGTGCCCGGATGCCGTCCGACCGCGAGGTGTCGTGGGAGGGCCCCTCGTACAACAGCCCGCCCACCGTGCCTCCCACGGCCAGGACGGCGACGGCGGCTCCCGCGAACAGGAGCCCGACGCGGCGACGCGGCGCGACCGGCTCGTCGACCGACGGGAAGGGCGTCGTCGGGGTGTCGCCCTCGGCCGGCATCGAGCTGTCCGGGGCGTGTACGGGTGACACATGCACGCCGTCAACTGCTGGGACGGTGTCGGGAGTTGCCGAGTCGTCGGGGTCGCTGGAGCCGTCCTCGTCCTCCAGTTCCACGAAGGGCCGGATCCGCACCGGGTCGAAATCCTCGGCGGCTGCTGCCGCCGCCGTACGGCTGTGGCGGTGGGCGTCGGAGACACGTCGTCCGCAGGCACAGGACGGAGTGCCGTCCGCTGCCCTGGGTGCGCCGCATAACGGGCAGACATGGGGGGTGTGTTCAGTCACGCCGGATCCCTCTCCGTGAAGAATCCAGAGTTTATTCATATGTTCAACACGCAATCTCCGAGGATGGGAGATGGCGTGTGTCCTCCCTCTTTTCGGGAGCCGGGACCGCTCAGCTCGCGGCCGGCGCGGTGCCAGGGCGGGACGGGGCCAGGACCCAGCGCACCGCCGAGGTCATCGCGGAGCCCAGGGGCCGTACACACCACTCGTCGACCACCGGCAGCCGAGGCAGGCGCAGTTCGCGGGCGGCCCAGGAGGGCAGGAGGGAGACCGCGTTGGCGGCCAGCACGCCGTAGGGGAGCCGGGCGGCCAGCGGTACCGGGGGATTGAGCAGGAGGAAGCGTGCGGCCTCGCGGGCCTGCGACGAGGCGCGCAGCTCGGGACGGTAGGCCTCGAGGACCCCCGCGAGCTCCTCGCGGTTGGTGGGCGGGTCGACGACGCCGAGTTCGGCGGCGATCCGCGCGGCGTCGGCGACGTACGCGTCACAGCCGTCCTCCGGCAGCGGCCGCGCGCCGTAACGCTGGTGCGCGCGCAGGAAGCTGTCGACCTCGGCGGCGTGCACCCAGGCGAGCAGGTGCGGGTCGGCGGCGTGGTAGCTCTCGCCCTCGGGGGTCCTGCCGCGCACCCGCTCGTGCACCGCCCGGACCTGGGCGCACGCCTCCTGGGCGTGGGCTGCGGTGCCGAACGTGGTGGTGGCCAGGAAGGTGCTCGTCCGCTGCAGCCGGCCCCAGGGGTCCCCGCGGTAACCGGAGTGCGCCGCCACGGCCGCCATGGCCAGCGGGTGCAGGGACTGCAGGAGCAGCGCCGACAGACCGCCGATGAACATCGAGGCGTCCGAGTGCACCCGGCGTATGGGGCGTTCGGGGCCGAACCAGCGGGGGCCGGGAGTGCCGTGGATCCGGGCCCGATTGCGCGGGCCGTCCGGGCCGGCGACACGGGCGAAGAGGCCCTTGCCCAGTTGCTCGCGCAGACCGAGTGCGCCGGATCCGGCGATTTTCGTCAGCACCTGGTCCTCCTCCAGATCACCTGGATCACGGCTGTGACCCCGCGTACGCGAACAGGTCCCGTCGGCTTCCTGCCCACGGGACCCGCTCACCACCCCGATGTCCTACCAGCGATACCAGCGGCCCCTGCGGCCACCATGCCCGGCGGGCCGCGCCACGAATCCCAGCAGCCACAGCACCAGAACCGCGATGGCGACCCACCACAGCGCCTTCAGGGCGAATCCGGCACCGAAAAGAACAACAGCCAGCAGCAGTACGAGAAGCAAGGGAACCATGTTTGTCTACCTCCGCAGTTTCTGGTGCCCCGGGAAAAGCGCGTCACGCACGTCAATTTCCCTTTGTTTGTCGTCAAGGCCGGGAATTCGGTCCGTTTCGTGTTTCCCGACCGGGCGGTGCGAAACGTCTGGTTCAGCCCTTGGCGGCCTTCGCCGCGTCCGCCTCCGTGTCGGCGCGGGACGTGGAAAGGGTGCCGCCCGCGTTCTCCAGATGGGCGCGCACGAACCACTGGAACTGCTCGAGGTCCCGCAGCTGCTCGATGAGCAGGTCCTCCGTCGCCGGGTCGATCTCCCCGACGGTCTTGACGGCGGCGCGTACGTCCTCGATGAGGCCGGTGTAGACGACGTCGAGCGCTCCCAGGTGCGCGATGGCGTCCTCGCGGCCGATCGAGTAGTCGTCCCAGGTGCGCTCCTTGACCAGGGAGCCGGGCGTGCTGCGATGAAGTGCGGTCCCACGACGTTCCAGTGCACGTGCTTGAGGGTGAGGTGGAGGTCGTTGAGGGCGTGCAGTCGCAGCCGCAGGACGTCGATGAGCCGGCCTGCCGCCTCGCGCTCGATGCCCGGGACCGTGTACTTGGGGGTAAAAGCCTTCGCCATCTCGAAACTCCTTGTCCGTGGGGCGACGGTGGAAGTCCGGATGCCCCGCCTTCGAGTTCCCAGACCGGCGATTTCACTGTGACGGGTGCAGTTTCACCAGACGTGTGAGGCCGGAGATGGTCAGCACCGGGTGCAGCAATGGCGGGGCGACCAGTTCGATGCGGTATTCCACACCTGTCAGATCGACGAGGAGGGGACCGGATTCGGCTTCCAGCGCCTCGGCGAGCAGCTCGCTGTTGCTCATGTCCATCTCGCCCTCGATGCCCAGGACGGCTCTGCCGTCGGCGGCGCGGCGGTGGAGAGTGGAGGCAGGATCCCGCGGCTTCCAGCGTCCGGCGTCGGCGACGGTGACCCGCACGGTGTCCGTGGACGCCTCGGCGGCCAGCCGGACGTCCCCGCCGGGCGTGTCGCGGTGGCCGTGCTCGATGGCGTCGGCGCAGGCCTCGCCGGCGGCGATGAGGACGTCCTGGGCGACACGCCGGGGCATGTCGCAGCGTGCGAGCCAGTCGCGCAGCGCGTGGCGCGCGAGGGCGAGCCGGCCGGACTCGGCGGGAAAGTCCACCCGCAGCGGGGCGGGATGGCGGCGGGATGGCGGTAGAGCAGCAGGGGGACGTCGTCCTCGTAGCCGCCCTCGGGGGCCAGTTCGGCCATGACGTGGTCGGCCGGCCCACGGACGTCCAGCCGGCGGCCGGCGTGCAGCGCCTCGGCGGAGCGCTGGATGCCCGTGCCGAGCGGCTGGCGCCGGCGTGCGACGAGGCCGTCGGCGTACAGCAGGAAGAGAGGAGCGGCCCGGCAGTCGGCAGACGTCCTCGGGGCGCTGGAGACCGGGACGGATGGCCAGGGGCAGGGCGTGCCCGCGGTCGAGGAGGCGGCTGCCGCCGTCCGGCAGGGCGAGCACGCTCGGGGGGGACCGGCCCTTGGCGAAGTGGTCGAGCGCCGTGAGGGTGCGTGCCGGACTGGGGTCCTGCAGGAACAGCGCCCGGCAGGCGCTGCGCAACTGTCCCATGACGGTGGCCGCCCGCAGCCCGCGCCCGACGCAGTCGCCGACCACGATGCCGATCCGGTCGTCCGGCAGCGTGATGACGTCGTACCAGTCGCCGCGATCTCCAGGGGAGGAGTCGCCGGCTCGTAACGCACGGCGAACCCCTCGGGCAACTGGGCCGGGCCGAGGATGGCGCGCCCTCGTTCCAGGTGGCCTCTCCCGTGGTGAGGACGCGGGCGATGCGGGGCCCCACGTCGGGCCAGATCTCCGACCAGACCTCACTGGCCGGACGGCCCAGCGCCCAGGGGTACTTGCGCCCCAGCGTGTCGCGTCGGTAGGCGGCGTTGCAGAAGAAGGTGAGGTCCGGGCCCCAGGCCATCCACATGGAGAACCGCGACGAGAGCAGGATGTCCACCGCCGTCAGCAGGCTCTGCGGCCACCGGGACGGCGGCCCGAGCGGCGTGGCCGACCAGTCCACGGCGGCCAGGTCCGCGCCCATGCCGGGATCGGCGGCGAAGGCCTCGGGCCAGGCCGCCTGCCGGGGGTCGTCTGCACTGTCGTCCGCGAGGGCCACCGGATTCCCGGTTCTCGTTCCCGTCGACTCGGAGCTCCGCCTTCTGTTCCGCCGCGACCCTCTCGGCGGATGCACTGCCCTCGCAACGAGGCTAGGCCACCCGGACACCCACGATGCAGGTGTCGTCGTCGGTGTCGGACCGGCTGTAGGTCAGCAGCCGGTCCAACTGCTGGTCGAGCGTGGGCGAGCCCGTGCGGGCCGCCGTCAGCAGCTGCGCCAGGGACTCCTCCACGGAGCGGTCGCGGCGCTCGATCAGACCGTCGGTGTACATCAGCAGGGTGTCGCCCACCGCCAGCTGGACCTCCTGCTCTTCATACCCCGCTTCCGGCACGGCACCCAGCAGCATCCCCTTGACCAGGGGCAGCGGAGCGGCCTCGCCGACGCGCACCAGGACCGGCGGCAGATGGCCCGCCCGGGCCCAGCGCAGGGTGCGCCGCTCGGGATCGTAGAGACCGCAGACCGCGGTGGCGGTGACGGCGCCGTTGAGATGGTGGGCCACCATGTTCAGCCAGGACAGCAGCTGTCCCGGCCCGGCGCCCGTCACGGCCAGTCCGCGCAGCGCGTTGCGCAGGACGACCATGCTGGTGGCCGCCTCGATGCCGTGTCCGGCGACGTCGCCCACGCACAGCAGCACCAGCCCGGAGGGCAGCACGACCGCGTCGTACCAGTCGCCGCCGACGAGGTTCTGCGTCTCGGCGGGGCGGTAGCGCACGGCCACCCGCAGGCCGGGGGCCTCCAGCGGCGCCTGCGCGGGCGGCATGATCGCGTGCTGCAGCTGGAGGGTGAGCCGGGCGCGTTCGCTGGCCTGCTGCTCGGTGTGGGCGAGCTGGTCGCGGGTGGCGGCCAGGGCGACCTCCGTCCAGTGCTGGGCGGAGATGTCCTGGTAGGCGCCCCGGACGACGAACAGGCGGCCGTCGGAGTCCAGCACCGGCTCGGCCACCACGCGGATGTGCCGGGTGACGCCGTCGGGCCGCTGCAGCCGGAACGCGGTGGACGCCGGCCGGCGATGATGCAGCAGGGTGCGCAGGAACCGGCCGATGGCGACGGCGTCGTCGGGGTGGGCGTGGGCGGGCAGGTCCTCCAGGGGGACCGGGCCGCTGGAGTCGGGCTTGCCGTAGAGGCTGTAGAGCTGGCCGTTCCAGGTGATCTCGCCGGTGAGGAGGTTCTCCTCGAAGCCGCCGATGCGGCCCAGCCGCTGGGCGTGCTGGAGCAGGCTCGCCAGCCGGGCCGCCTCGTCCTCTATGCGCCAGATCAGCAGGACGCTGCCGCCGTGCCGGGTGATGTTGATGTCGGCGACGGCGGCCAGCGGGACGTCGTCCACCAGCGCGGTCAGCCGCATGCGATGGGTGCGGTACGGCTCACCGGTGGCGTAGACCCGTTCCACCTGCTCGAACAGATCGCTCTGGCCGGCGGCCATGGGGTAGGCCTCCAGCAGCAGCGCGCCGCTGATGACGCCCCGCGGCCGGCCGGCTGGGTCGAGGAAACGGCTGTTGACGTGCTGGATGCGGAAGTCGACGAGGTCGCCGCCGGCGTCCAGGTACGGCACGAGCACAAGGGCCGGGTCGTGCAGTCCGTCGGCCAGGTCCATCAGTTCGGCCACGTCCGGCAGGATCCGGGGTTTGTGGTCGTCCTCCGGGTGCTGGTGGGCGTAGGTCTCCAGGGTGTGCGCGCACAGCTCGCCGAGCGCCTCGATCTGCCGGACGATCTGCGGCGGCTGCGGCTCCAGCGGCGTCGGCCAGACGATCTCCAGTACGCCGTGAATCCGGCCGCCGGTTCCGGCGGGTACGGCGACGCGGCCGCCGTCCGGGTACTGGTGCTGGCCGAGGGAGGGCAGGCCGGTCTTGGACAGGGAGCCGATCCACTGGTCCTCGCGGTCGCCGAGCCCGCGCCGCGCCACCGTCGCCACCCCTGGCGGCACGTACCGCCAGCGTCCCGCCTCGGCGGTGGAGAATCCGGCGCTGCCGGCCAGGGTGAGCGCGCCGTCGGGGCTCAGCGCCCAGATGGCCACCGCCACCGCGCCCAGCGGCATGAGGGCGTGGTCGAGCAGGGAGTCGGCCACGGCCTGGGCGTCGCGGGCGGCCAGCGCACCGCTCTCGGCGGCCCGCAGCCGTACGGCGGAGGAGCCGTCGCCCTCGGCGCGGCCGGTCGCCGCGGCCAGGAAGGCCGTGGTGACCTCGGAGAGCCGGTCGCGTGAGGCCTGGTTGATCACGTCCACGGCGAACTCCAGCGGGGTCACGCCCGCCTGCTCGGCCAGCTCCTCCAGCTGCCGCGCCGCCTGTGTGGGCCCGCAGCCCAGCCGTTCCACCAGGATGCCCTTGGCCAGTTCGATCAGGGCGCGCCCGTCCGCCTCGGCCTGGGCGGCCCGCACTTCCTGCCGCAGCCGTTCCACGGTCGCGGCCAGCCGGCCGACGGGGGAGGTGCGCCCGTCCTCCCCGGTCGTCGTCGTGCCGGGCGCCTCCTCGCCGGTGCGGGCGCCGGGCACCTCGGCTCCCGGATCGGCGCCGGCGAGGTCGACGCCCGGTGCGGAGGGTGCCGGCCGGCCGGCCGTGCCGGTGGCGCTGCCGTCCGGCTCGGGCGGCTGGTGGAGATTGCTCACGGTTGACCTGTTCCTCGGCTCGGACGTCCAGGGACGCCGCACGATCGGCGGATGGGCACGCTGGTGGGGGTACCCCTCACTCCGCCAGCCAGTGTCGGACGCGGCCGATGAGGTCGTTGGTGTCGACGGGCTTGGTGACGTAGTCGTTGGCGCCCGAGGCGAGGCTCTTCTCCTGGTCGCCCGGCATCGCCTTGGCGGTGACGGCGATGATGGGCAGCTCCGCGTACTGGGGCATGGCGCGGATCTCGGCGGTGGCGGCGTACCCGTCCATCTCCGGCATCATCACGTCCATCAGGACCAGCGCGATGTCGGGGTGGGCGAGCAGCATCTCGATGCCCTTGCGGCCGTTGTCGGCGTGCAGGACCTGGAAGCCGTGCAGCTCCAGCACCCCGCTGAGGGCGAAGAGGTTGCGCGCGTCGTCGTCGACGACCAGCAGCGTACGGCCGACGAAGGCGTCGTCCATGACATGCGCGGCCGGACGGTGCGGTTCCTCGGCGCGCACCAGCGACAGCACGTCCCCCGGCTCCTCGGCGGACAGGTGCAGCGTGATGCGTTCGCGCAGCTCGTCGAGGCTGGAGAGGAAGTCCAGCGGCCGGCCGACCGCGCCGGCGCGCAGCCGCTGCTCGTGGGCCAGGTCGACCCGGTGACCGGTGTGCACCAGCACCGGCACGCTGGCCAGCGCCGAGTCGCCCCGCATGGCCTCCAGCAGGTGGGCGCCCTCGTCGTCGGGCATGCCGAGTTCCAGGACGACGCAGTGGCAGGGCTCGGCGGCCAGTGTGCTCGCCGCCTCCTGCGCCCCGACCGCCGTGATGATGTCGATCGGCCCGTGCGGGTCGTCGGGATCGGACGCGAGGTCGGCGACCGCGCGCTCGGCGACGAGGGTCAGCAGCCCGCGGGGACGCTCCTCGACCACCAGCAGCCGCCTGCGGCGCTGCTCGGGTCCCTGGGCAACGGGGATTTCCTCCCCCTGCGCCGGCGGAAGCTCGGCGGTGGTCGTGGCGTGGGGCTGCTCCAGCGGCCTGCCGCCGTCCAGCAGATCCGCGAAGTCGGCGCGGGCGACGGGCAGATACAGCGTGAAGGTGCTGCCCTGACCGGGTGTGCTGTCGACGGTGACGGCGCCGCCGAGCAGATGGGCGATCTCGCGGGTGATGGACAGGCCCAGGCCGGTGCCGCCGTACTTGCGGCTGGTGGTGCCGTCCGCCTGCTGGAACGCCCCGAAGATCGTCTCCAGTTGCTGCTGGGGGATGCCGATGCCGGTGTCCTTGACCCGGAAGGCCACCACCGGGCCGCCGCGGTGGACGCCCGCGGGCACCTCCCGGTCCGAGGCGGGCTCGATGTGCAGCTCCACGCCGCCCTGCTCGGTGAACTTCACCGCGTTCGACAGCAGGTTGCGCAGGATCTGCCGCAGCCGGGAGTCGTCGGTGAGCAGGTCGGCCGGGGTGCCCGGCGCGGTGGCCACGGTGAACTCCAGGCTCTTCTGCGTCGTCATCGGCCGGAACGTGGCCTCGACGTACTCCAGCAGCTGGCGAAGCGGGACGCGTTCGGGAGCGACGTCCATCTTGCCGGCCTCGACCTTCGACAGGTCCAGGATGTCGTTGATCAGCTGGAGCAGGTCCGAGCCGGCGGAGTGGATGATGCCCGCGTACTCGACCTGCTTGGGGGTGAGGTTGCGGGAGGGGTTCTGCGCCAGCAACTGAGCGAGGATCAGCAGGCTGTTGAGCGGGGTGCGCAGCTCGTGGCTCATGTTGGCCAGGAACTCCGACTTGTACTTGGAGGCCAGCGCCAGCTCCTGGGCGCGGGTCTCCAGTTCCTGGCGCGCCTGCTCGATCTGCAGGTTCTTCGCCTCGATGTCGCGGTTCTGCGAGGCCAGCAGGGACGCCTTCTCCTCCAGCTCGGCGTTGGAGCGCTGCAGCTCGTCCTGCTGGACCTGCAACTCCTCCGAGCGGGCCTGGAGTTCGGCGGTCAGCCGCTGCGACTCGTCCAGCAGCTCGTCGGTGCGGGCGTTGGCGACGATGGTGTTGAGGTTGACGCCGATGGTCGGCATCAGCTGGCTGAGGAAGTCCTGGTGGATCTTTGTGAAGCGGGTGACGGAGGCCAGTTCGATGACGCCGAGGACCTGGTCCTCCACGACGATCGGGAGCACGACCAGGGCGCTGGGTGCGGTGTGCCCGAGTCCGGAGGAGATGGTGACGTAGCCCGGCGGCAGTTCCTCCACGCTGATGGGCTTGTGGTTGCGCGCGGCCTGTCCGACCAGCGAGCGTCCGACGGGGATGCGCTCGGGCCGGTCGCTGTCGTCGGGGTAGCCGTAGGAGCCCACCAGCCGCAGTTCATGGCCGCGTGCGCTCTCCTCCGCCAGGTAGAAGGCGCCGTACTGGGCGCTGACCAGTGGTGAGAGCTCGTCCATGATGAGCTCGGCGACGACGGGCAGCTCGCGGTGGCCCTGCATCAGGCCGGAGATGCGGGCGAGGTTGGTCTTGAGCCAGTCCTGTTCCTGGTTGGCCCGGGTGGTCTGCCGCAGGGACTCCACCATGGAGTTGATGTTGTCCTTGAGCTCGGCGACCTCGCCAGAGGCCTCCACCGTGATCGAGCGGGTCAGGTCGCCCTCGGCTACGGCGCTGGCGACCTCGGCGATCGCCCGGACCTGCCGGGTGAGGTTGCCGGCCAGTTCGTTGACGTTCTCCGTCAGCCGCTTCCAGGTGCCCTCGACGCCCTCGACCTCGGCCTGTCCGCCGAGCCGGCCCTCGCTGCCGACCTCGCGGGCGACGCGGGTGACCTCGGCCGCGAACGACGACAGCTGGTCGACCATCGTATTGATGGTCGTCTTCAGCTCCAGGATCTCGCCGCGGGCGTCGACGTCGATCTTCTTCGACAGGTCACCGTTGGCCACCGCGGTGGTCACCAGGGCGATGTTGCGCACCTGCCCGGTGAGGTTGTTGGCCATGGAGTTGACGTTGTCGGTGAGGTCCTTCCAGGTGCCGGCCACGTTCGGCACGTGCGCCTGTCCGCCGAGGCGGCCCTCGGTGCCGACCTCGCGGGCGACGCGGGTGACCTCGTCGGCGAACGCGGACAGCGTGTCGACCATGGTGTTGATGACGTCCGCGAGGGCGGCCACCTCGCCCTTGGCCTCCACGGTGATCTTCTGCGAGAGGTCACCGCGGGCGACGGCCGTGGCGACCTGGGCGATCGAGCGGACCTGCCCGGTGAGGTTCGACGCCATCACGTTGACGTTGTCGGTGAGGTCCTTCCACGTGCCGGACACGCCCCGCACGATGGCCTGTCCGCCGAGGTTGCCCTCGGTGCCGACCTCGCGGGCGACGCGGGTGACCTCGTCGGCGAAGGCGGAGAGCTGGTCGACCATCGTGTTGATGGTCTCCTTCAGTTCCAGGATCTCGCCGCGGGCGTCCACGGTGATCTTCTGGGACAGGTCGCCGTTGGCCACGGCTGTGGCGACCTGGGCGATCGAGCGGACCTGCCCGGTCAGGTTGCCCGCCATGAAGTTCACGGAGTCCGTCAGGTCACGCCAGGTGCCCTTCACGCCCTTGACGTCGGCCTGACCGCCGAGCCGCCCCTCGGTGCCGACCTCGCGGGCGACGCGGGTGACCTCGTCGGCGAAGGCGGAGAGCTGGTCGACCATCGTGTTGATGGTGTTCTTCAGTTCCAGGATCTCGCCGCGGGCGTCCACGGTGATCTTCTGGGACAGGTCGCCCTGTGCCACGGCGGTCGTCACCTGGGCGATGTTGCGGACCTGGGAGGTGAGGTTGCCCGCCATGAAGTTGACCGAGTCGGTCAGGTCGCGCCAGACGCCGCCGACCCCCGGCACTTGGGCCTGTCCGCCGAGGCGGCCCTCGCTGCCGACCTCGCGGGCGACGCGGGTGACCTCGGCTGCGAACGAGGACAGCTGGTCGACCATCGTGTTGACGGTCTCCTTCAGCTGCAGGATCTCGCCGCGCGCGGGCACGTCGATCTTCTGCGACAGATCGCCCTTGGCGACCGCCGTGGCGACCTGGGCGATGTCACGCACCTGCGTGGTCAGATTGCCCGCCATGGCGTTGACCGAGTCGGTCAGATCGGCCCAGGTGCCCGAGACGCCCGGCACCTCAGCCTGTCCGCCCAGCGTGCCCTCGGTGCCCACCTCGCGCGCCACCCGTGTCACTTCGGAGGTGAAGACCGACAGCTGGTCCACCATGCCGTTGAAGACCGTGGCGATGTCGCCCAGCAGACCCTCGCCGTCCGACGGCAGCCGGGTGCCGAAGTCACCGTCCCGTACGGCGGTCAGCCCGGCCAGCAGCTGCCGCAGCTCCTGCTCACCCGGGGCCCGCTCGACGGCCTCGGTAGTCCTGCTCGCCATGCGCACCCCTTGTTCCACTCCCCAAGAGCCCTCACCCCGAGGACTCGGAACCGCGCCGGGACCCCGTACGACCCCGCCTCACCGTCCGCGTTTACGCAGTTCACGGAGCGGCCCGATGAGAAAATCCGGTGAAGATTAACGCAGTTGTCGTGCGACAACCAAAGCCTCCAAAGAACATCGCAGCCGGCTCGAAATTCCGCGACCCGAGCTGCATGAAGGGTGTCTTCCCGGGTACACGAGCCGGTTTGCCAACCGGGTCCCACCGGGCCGGGCGATGGATGAAAATCGGCCACTTGTCCGTCTGGCGCGCAAGATTGTGGTGAGAAGCAGAATCCGGGGTATCCGCCAGCCCGAGCGGCTGGCAGGCCGCGAGTCGATACGAGGGAGAGGCATCCATCATGACGGCGGCGTTGACGACCGAATCCGGGACGGACCAGCTGTCGGAGGTAGCCGACCCCATCAACGTCACCCCTCGCGACGCCCGCGAGCTGACCCGGCACTTCCTGGCCCGGCTGGCGGAGCTGGAAGAGGGCACCCAGGAGTACCAGTACGCGCGCAACACGCTGATCGAGATGAACATCTCGCTGGTGCGCTACGCCGCCGCCCGGTTCCGCAGCCGCGGCCCGGCGGAGATGGAGGACATCGTCCAGGTCGGCGTGATCGGCCTGATCAAGGCGATCGACCGGTTCGAGGTCTCGCGCGAGGTGGAGTTCACCTCCTTCTCCATTCCCTACATCGTCGGCGAGATCAAGCGGTTCTTCCGCGACACCTCCTGGGCCGTCCACGTGCCCCGCCGACTGCAGGAGGCCCGGGTCCAGCTGGCCCACGCCACCGAGGAGCTCAGCAGCCGCCTGGGCCGCACGCCCACGGTGGCGGAGCTGTCGCAGCTGATGAGCCTGTCGGAGGAGGAGGTCATCGAGGCCCGCGTCGCCTCCAACGGCTACAACTCCTCCTCGCTCGACGCCGCCGTCTCCACCAGTGAGGACGGCGAGGGCGTGCTCGCGGACTTCATCGGCACCGAGGACGCCGCTCTGGAGCTGGTGGAGGACTTCCACTCCCTGGCGCCCCTGATCGCCGAACTCGACGAGCGGGAGCGGCTGATCCTGCACATGCGCTTCGTGGAGGAGTGCACCCAGGCCGAGATCGGCAAGCGGCTGGGCATCTCGCAGATGCATGTCTCCCGCCTGCTCAACCGTCTTCTGGCCCGGCTGCGCGCGGCCCTGCTCACCACGAGCTGAGCCTCAGGAGGCCCGCGCGTCCCGGCGGTCCGAGGTCGGCCACACAGAGGGCAGATCGTCGGGCACGCCGAGAAACAGCTCGCCGTAGACGGCGGGGTCCTTGCGGCCGAGCGCCGAGCGGTGACTGCGGTGGAACTGCTCGTCGCCCAGCCAGGGCGGCAGTTCCCGCTCGGCGGCCAGCTGCCCCTGCTCACGCACGGCATGTCCCGGGCGGTGTGCCGCGAAACCGGCGACGAGCGAGGCGGCGCAGCTGTCCTGGTGCCCCTGTTCGCGCCAGACTCGGCAGATCTCCAGCCCGTAGCGGACGAGAGCCTCCTCGTACCCGGCCCACATCCGCACCGCCGGGTGCCGACGCCAGCCGTAGCCCGGCACGGTCAGCCGCGCAGCACCAGAAGCGCCTCGACGCGTTGTTTGCCCAGGCGGCGGCGGTCCAGGAGCTGGGCCGTCGTCCTGAAGGCCGGGTCGGGGAGGAAGGTCTGCATGGTCGTCTTCCGTCGTTCGCCGGTCACGGGGCCGATCGCACCGCCTGATCCGCTCGGCTCCCGGCGCCGAGCGGGCGGGTGTGCTGCCAGGACTGCCGCCCGCCGCGCAGCTCTCGCCGGGCCAGGCGCAGCACGAGGGGTGGCAGCGCCGCGCGCAGCCAGCCTGGTGCGTACACGGCGGTGCGCCGCCGCTCCACGGCGCGGACGAGCCGGTCGGCCACCGTCTCCGCGGCGAGGACGCGGCGGGCCGGCGGCGGCATGTGAGCCCGCAGTTCACGCAGCACGGCGTACTCGTCGGCGTGCCGCACCATGTCGGTGTCCAACCAGTTGAGGTAGGCGATGCCCCGGATCCGCCGCGCTCGCCCCGGCCGCGACGGGTACGGCGATCCGCCTTCGTGTGTCAGGACTGCCCTCGGTTGTCTGCGGACTGGTGGTACGAGCCCGCGACGGCCACACCGAGACGGCGGCCAGCTGGGCGTCCGGCTACGCGACCGCGATCAGTGTCCCGGGATCGTCCTCCCTCGGAGCGTGCGACATCGCTCGTATGGACGTCGTCACCAGCTCTGGCCGACTTCTCGTCGAGCTCCGGCCGCGGTGAGCAAGATCAGCACAAAGCGCCAAGAATATGGATGAACAGAGAAGTGTCCTGATACGTACCTTGTGAGGAGGTGGCGGACCGAGGAGGAGCTCATGAACGCCGTCGTATCCGAACCCCGCGTACCGTCCCAGGCACGGCGGGTACTCACCCTGAGCGTCTGTCTGTGGGTGCTTCGCCTGCTCACCGCCGCCGGTCTGGCGGTGGACGCCTACGTGCACGCCGACCTCGCCGCGACCTACGATCCGGTCACCAAGACGATCAGCCAGGGGGATCTGTTCCGCATCGGGGCCGGCGCCGCGGCACTGGCGGCCCTGCTGGTGCTCGTTGTCGGTACGCGGCCCCTCGTGTGGGCCTTCGCGCTGCTGGTGGCCGCGGCCGGCCTCGCGGCGGTGCTGCTCTACCGGTACGTCGACGTCGGCGCCCTCGGGCCGCTGCCCAGCATGTACGAACCCGCCTGGTATGCGGAGAAGACCGCGTCCGCTGTCGCCGAGGCGGCAGCGACGCTCACCGCCGCCGCGGGGCTGCTCCTGGCCCACCGCCTGCGCAGGCGTTCTGGGTGAGGCGGGCAGGCCCGGCGCTCATCGGCGCACGATCGAGGTGATGCGTCGTCACGCGAGACTCGCGCCGCGCAGGAGGAGGAGGGCGACGTCGAAGGCGGCCAGGCCCAGGCACAGGAGGAAGGGCGTCCGGCTTCGCCCGGCCGGCCACAGGGCCACGGTCAGGGAGAGGGCGCAGGTCGCGGCGAGCCCGGCTCGTTCGGGGACGCCGACGGGACCCGCCGGGCCCACGACCAGCACGGCCGAGCCCGCCGCCAGCGCCGACGCCGCCAGCTTCCGCGCGCCGCGCAGGCCCACGCGTTGGGGCAGGCCGCGGATGTTCACGGCGAGGTCGTCGTCGATGTCCGGCAGGACGTTCGCCGCGTGGGCTCCCACCCCCAGCAGCGCCGCACCCGCCGACGCCCACCAGTGCGGCCAGGGGCCACCCGGCAGGGCGAGGGTGACGAACGCGGGCAGCAGCCCGAAGGCGACCGCATACGGCAGCCATGACCAGACGGTGCTCTTGAGGCCGAGGTTGTAGCCCCAGGCCGCGGCCACGCCGATCAGGTGTGCGCCGCCTGCCTGCCACCCGTTCGTGAGGGAGAGCGGCACACAGGCCGCGAGGGCGCAGCCCGCCGCGATCGTCACCACCCGAGCGGAGGTCGCTCCGGTCGCCAGGGGCTTGTCGTGGCGGGTGGCCGCCACGTCCCGGTCGGCGTCGATCAGGTCGTTGCTCCAGCCCACCGACAACTGCCCGGTGAGCACCGCCGCCGCGGTCAGCGCCGAGCCGGCGCCACCCCGTCCGGACGCGGTGGCCAACGCCGTGACCACCGCCGTCACGGCCGCCGAGGGAGCGGGGTGCGCAGCCCTCAGGAGGCCGATCGCACGCCCGGCTGCGCGGCGGCGGGCCTTTGCGCCGGCCGGGGTTGCCGGGGTTTCGACGCTGTGCACACCCCGCATGCTAGGCGCGGTCGGCCTGCCCCTACCGTTGCCACACTCGCGAAATGCCGATGATGTGCGCCTTGTGAGCATTCGCGGTGTAGATCCCTATTCTTCTCGAATGACGCGTATCGCCGCCGTCCACGGAGTGCTGCCGCCTCACCGCTACGACCAGCGCGAGATCACCGACGCCCTCGCAGCGATGCGCCTTCCCGCAGCCGCTGACCCCGAGCGGGACCGCGGCGTTCTGGACCGGCTGCACGCCACGGCCTGTGTCCGTACCCGCCACCTCGTCCTGCCGCTGGAGCGGTACGCCCTGCTGGACGGCTTCGGCCAGACCAACGACCTGTTCATCGCGGAGGGCCTGCGGCTCGGCCACGAGACGCTGCGCGCCGCCCTGGACCAGGCCGGGCTCCTCCCGCACGAGGTGGACCTCGTCTTCGCGACCTCGGTCACCGGGATCGCGGCCCCGTCACTGGAGGCCCGGCTGGCCGGCCGCCTGGGGCTGCGCCCGGACGTGAAGCGCGTGCCGGTCTTCGGCCTGGGCTGCGTGGCCGGAGCCGCCGGGCTGGCCAGGGTCCACGACTATCTGCAGGGCCACCCGGACCAGGTCGCGGTGCTGCTCTCGGTGGAGCTGTGCTCCCTCACCCTGCAGCGCGGTGACACCTCCGTGCAGAACACGGTGGCCGGTGCGCTCTTCGGCGACGGTGCCGCCGCCCTGGTCGCTGTCGGCCGGGACCATCCCCGCCTTGGGGAGTACGCCGGACCGCGGGTGGTGGCCACGCGCAGCCGCCTGTACCCGGGTACCGAGGACGCCCTGGGCTGGGACATCGGCGACAGGGGCTTCGCGATCGTGCTCGGCGCCGAACTGCCGGACCTGGTCCGGCTCCATCTGGGCGAAGAGGTGCGCTCCTTCCTGGCCGCACACGGCCTCAAGCCGGACGACATCACCGGCTGGGTCTGTCACCCCGGCGGCCCCAAGGTGCTGGAGGCGCTGCGGGAGACACTCGGTCTGGGCCCCGACTCGCTGGAGCTGACCTGGCGCTCCCTCGCCGGGGTCGGGAACCTCTCCTCCGCCTCCGTGCTGCACATCCTGCGCGACACCCTGGCCCTGCGCCCGCCCCCGGCCGGTAGCCCCGGCCTGCTGCTGGCGCTCGGACCGGGCTTCAGCTCCGAACTCGTCCTCCTGCGCTGGTAGGTGACGGATGACCGGCTACACCCTGCTGATCCTGCTCGTGGCCGCCGAGCGCGTCGGCGAACTCGTCGTCGCGCGCCGCAACGCCTCCTGGAGCCGCGCACGCGGCGGCGTGGCGTACGGCGACGGCCACTACCCGGCGATGGTCGCCCTGCACACCGGACTGCTGGCCGGCTGTCTCGCCGAGACCCAGCTCGCCCCGCGGCCCTTCCAGCCGCTGCTCGGCTGGCCGATGCTGGCCCTCGCACTTGGGGCGCAGGCGCTGCGCTGGTGGTGCATCAGCACCCTGGGGCCGCGCTGGAACACCCGGGTCATCGTCGTGCCCGGCCTGCCGCTGGTCAGCGCCGGCCCCTACCGGTTGCTGCGCCACCCCAACTACGTCGCCGTGGTCGTGGAGGGACTCGCCCTGCCGCTGGTCCACGGAGCATGGCTGACCGCGACCGGTTTCACCCTGCTCAACCTGCCCCTCCTGTGCGTCCGGCTCCGCTGCGAGAACGCGGCCCTGGCCCGGTCCGCCCCGCCTCCGGCCCCCGCGACCCCGCCATGCTCGACCTGCTGATCGTCGGCGGCGGGCCCGCCGGACTCGCCACGGCGATCCACGCCGCCCGCGCCGGCCTCGACGTGGCCGTGGCCGAGCCCCGGCCGACGCCGGTCGACAAGGCCTGCGGTGAAGGACTGATGCCGGGCGCGGTGCGGGCCCTCGCCGAACTGGGCATCGCCCCGCCCGGGCAACCGCTGCGCGGAATCCGCTACGTCGACGCCGTCGACGACGTCCGGACACGGGCCGAGGCTCGATTCCGCCACGGACCCGGCATGGGTGTGCGGCGTACCGACCTGCACGCGGCGCTGGCCCGGCGAGCGGCGGAGCTGGGTGTCCCGGTGCACCCGGTCAAGGTCGACGCGAGGATGGTCCGGCAGGACGCCCGCAGTGTCAGTGCGGCCGGTCTGACGGCCCGGTATCTCGTCGCCGCCGACGGCCTGCACTCGCCCGTCCGCCGACACCTCGGCCTGGACCTGCCCGATCCGCGCCCGCCCCGCTACGGGCTGCGCGGACACTTCACCGTCCCGCCCTGGACCGACCATGTCGAGGTCCACTGGTCCGCGCGAGCCGAGGCCTATGTCACCCCGCTGGGGCCGCAGCTGCTCGGCGTGGCGATCCTGACCGGCCGACGGGCACCGTTCGACGTGCAGCTCGCCGGCTTCCCGTCCCTGGCCGCCCGTCTGCCCGTGCGCGCCTGCACAGCCGTCCGGGGCGCTGGACCGCTGCGGCAACGGGTCCGTGTCCGGGTGGCCGGCCGGGTCCTCCTGGTGGGCGATGCCGCCGGATACATCGACGCGCTGACCGGCGAAGGCATCTCCCTCGCCCTGGCCGGTGCCGCCCAGCTCGTCCGCTGCGTCCGAGCCGACCGTCCCGGCGCCTACGAGCACGCCTGGCGCCGTGCCTCACGCCGCCACCGACTGCTCACCGACGCCCTGGTACGCCTGCGCGCTCGCCCCCGGCTCACCCACCTGATCGTGCCCACCGCCGCGCGCCTGCCCTCGTTGTTCGCAGGGCTGGTCAACGGCCTGGCGTGAGGCGCTCGGTTTTTCAGGCCTCTTCCAGAGCGTCCCCGA
This sequence comes from Streptomyces sp. NPDC006476, assembly GCF_040612015.1. Lineage (NCBI taxonomy): Bacteria > Bacillati > Actinomycetota > Actinomycetes > Kitasatosporales > Streptomycetaceae > Streptomyces > Streptomyces sp. NPDC006476. The sequence continues at coordinate 49,389 of NZ_JBEXPK010000013.1, forward strand.
ATTCGCGCAGCAGGCGGCCGTGGTGGCTGTGCGCGAGCTTGTGTCCGACCGTGATGGCAACCGCAACCGGCCATTCGATGATCTCCAGTGCGGCGAGTACGCCGAGCCCGGCGACAAAGGCGAGGTGCTCGGGCGGGGGCAGTTCGAGCCGCCTTCCGAACACGTCGAGCACCACGGCGTTGCGTGCGACGGCCGCGTCGGCTGCCGCATGGGGACTCTTAATTTCCGCGTCCACGGCAGGAGCTCCGGACCGAACGGGGCCGGACTGCTGTGTGGCGACCGTTGATGCAGTCATGTGCTGTCCGCCCATCATCTTCCATCTCATGCACTTGCTGCATATTTTAGGACTTTTCGCCGAGTGGCTGCGCGGTTGCGGCGGGGCCGGGCGGGGCGGCTCGTAGTCCGGCCGTGTGGAAAGCCCGGCATAAGACGACTCCGCGGCGTGCCGGTCAGTCCCGTCGGCGACACAGGGTGCTTTCGTCTGGAGACCGGGCACACGACGGCTCCGGGTCTGTCCTGGCGAGCCCGGACCACTCCCGGTCTTTGTCATGCGCGTCGCGCGTTCTCGGCGCGTGTGCCGTCCGAAGCGCCGAAGGAGAGATCGTGGTGGCAGCGAAAGTCGAGAGCCGCGGGCCGATGCCCATGCAGCTCCTCAAGGGCCAGAAGGCGCTGGTGACCGGCGCCAACTCGGGCATCGGTCTGGCGACCGCCGTCGCCCTGGGCCGGGCGGGAGCGGACGTCGTGGTGAACTACGTCGTCGGTGCGCACGAGGCCGAGGACGTAGTGAAGGAGATCGAGGGCTTCGGAGTCCGTGCCTACGCCCACGAGGCCGACGTGTCAGACGAGGACCAGGTGAAGGCCATGGTCGCGCGGATGGTCGAGGAGTTCGGCACCATCGACATCATGGTGGCCAACGCGGGCCTCCAGCGGGACTCGGCCGTCACGGAGATGACGCTCGCCCAGTGGCAGAAGGTCATCGACGTCAACCTGACTGGTCAGTTCCTGTGCGCGCGGGAGTCCGCCAAGGAGTTCGTGCGGCGCGGCGTGGTGGAGGAGGTCTCCCGCTCGGCCGGGAAGATCATCTGCATGAGCTCGGTGCACCAGATCGTCCCGTGGTCGGGGCACGTGAACTACGCATCCTCCAAGGGCGGTGTCGGCATGCTGATGCAGACCCTCGCCCAGGAGCTGGCCCCCCATCGGATCCGGGTCAACGCGGTCGCGCCGGGTGCCATCCGCACACCGATCAACCGCGACGCCTGGTCCACCCCCGAGGCCGAGGCCGGTCTGTTGCGCCTCATCCCCTACCGCCGCGTGGGCGACCCCGAGGACATCGCCAACGCCGTCGTCGCCATGGCGTCCGACCTGCTCGACTACGTCGTCGGCACCACTCTCTACGTCGACGGCGGAATGACGCTCTTCCCCGGCTTCGCCACCGGGGGCTGATCTTCAATGCGGGATCATGTCACGCCCCGCCGGGTGGTGATCCTCGGCGGGGGGTTCGCCGGGCTGTTCGCCGCCCGTGCCCTGCGGAAGTCACCGGTGGCCGTGACCCTGGTCGACCGCCGGGCCCACCACCTCTTCCAGCCGCTGCTCTACCAGTGCGCCTCCGGGATCCTGTCGGAGGGCCAGATCGCGCAACCGCTCCGCGGGGTCCTCCGGCGCCACCACAACGTGAGGTGCGTGCTCGCCGAGGCCACCGACGTGGACGCCGGTGCCCGGCTGGTGCACGCCCGTCGCCCGGGGGGCGGAATGCTTCAGCTGCCCTACGACGATCTGATCGTCGCCGTGGGCATGCGCCAGTCCTATTTCGGGCACGACGAGTTCGCCGGACACGCCCCCGGCATGAAGACTCTGAACGACGCGCTGGACATCCGCCGACGGATCTACCGGGCGTTCGAGATGGCCGAGACGGCGGCGGACGACCGGGAACGGCAGCAGTGGCTCACCTTCGCGCTCGTCGGCGGCGGCCCCACCGGTGTCGAACTCGCCGGACAGATCCGGGAGATCGCCGGACACACGCTCGACCGGGAGTTCCAGAGGATCGAGTCCGCCGACGCCCGGGTGCTGCTCTTCGAGGGGTCCGACGCGGTGCTGGGTGCGTTCGGCCCTCAGCTGGCTCACCGTGCGGCCAGGACCCTCAAGAGCCTCGGCGTCGAGGTCCACACGGGCACGAGGGTCACCGACATCGACGCGGACGGCCTGACGGTGCGGGATCACGACGGCGGGACGACCCGGTTCGACGCTCGCACGGTGCTGTGGACGGCGGGCGTCGAGGCCCCGCCGATCGCCGCCGCGCTGGCCCGGGCGACCGGCGCCAAACAGGACCGGGCCGGACGCCTCCTCGTCGAACCCGACCTCACCCTCCCCGGACACCCGGAGATCCGCGTCACCGGCGACGTGATGAGCCTGAACAGACTGCCCGGCCTGGCCGAGGTCGCCATGCAGACGGGCGCCTACGCCGGCCGGAGGGTGCGCCACGCCGTCGAGGGCAGGACCAGGCAGCCCAAGCCCTTCAAGTACGTGGATCTCGGCAGCGCCGCCTACATCGCCCGGGGCCGGGCCGTCGTCAAGGCCGGCCCGGTGCATCTGTCGGGCCTCACCGGCTGGCTGGTCTGGCTCTTCATCCACCTGGCCTTCCTCACCGGCTTCCGCAGCAGGCTGGGCGCGGTGCTCAGCTGGTCCGTCGCCTTCGCCACCAGCTCGCGCCGCGAACGCGCCTTCGCCCTGCCCGACAGGGACGCTTCGGGCGCCCGGGCGTCCGGGCCGAAGGCGCCCCCGCCGCCTCCCTGAGGACGGGCCACCCCGACCGGTCCTCCGCGGGCGTTCCTCCGCATCCTGTCCCTCCTCAGCCCCGCCCCGCGGGGCAGACCATCGAGGCGCACATGCTCCGTACCGCCGTCCTCCTGGCGAACAACGCCCCGGCCCAGCTGCTGCCGGCTCGCGAACTGATGGCCTTCACCCTCGCCTCGCACATCCTGTTGGTCCCGTTTGGGGTGGCACTGCCCTTCATCACGCTGCTGATGCACCACCGGGGACTGCGCCGCAACGACGCAGTCGCCCTCCAGCTCGCGCGGCGCTGGTCGGCGGTGATGGCGGTCCAGTTCGCCATCGGCATCATCACCGGCACCGTGCTGTCCTTCGAGTTCGGTCTGCTGTGGCCCGGCATGATGGGCCGCTGGGGCGACGTCTTCGGCCTCGGGTTCGGCGTCGAGGCCTGGGCGTTCTTCCTCGAGGCCGTCCTCATCGCCGTCTACCTGTACGGATGGCGCCGGCTCAAGCCCTGGACCCACTTCTGGCTCGCCGTACCGCTGCCGCTGGCCGCCCTGATGGGAGCGTTCGGCATCATCGCGGCCAACTCCTGGATGAACACCCCGCAGGGGTTCAGCCTCGACTCCCGGGGCAAGCCGACCGACGTCGACGTGCGACAGGCCGTCTTCTCCCCGATGTTCGGCCCGGAGTACTGGCACTTCGTGGTCGCGATGCTCCTGACCGCCGGCTACGTCGTCGCCGGCGTGTACGCGGTCGGCTGGCTGCGCGGGCGCCGTGACCGCTACCACCGGCTCGGATTCACCGTGCCGTTCACGGTCGCCGCGATCCTCACGCCGGTCCAGTTCATGCTCGGCGACTCCGCCGCCCGCGCGGTCTTCCACAAGCAGCCCGTCAAGTTCGCCGCCACGGAGATTGTCTGGAAGACCGACACCCACGTACCGGAGTACATGTTCGGACGGCTGAACAGTGACGGGACGATCTCCGGCGGACTGAAGATCCCCCAGCTGGACTCGATCCTCGCCGGCTTCAAGCCCAGCACCCAGGTGACCGGGCTGACCTCGGTGCCGGCCTCCGACCGCCCCACCGCCGTCCAGGCCACGATCGCGCACTGGGCCTTCGACATCATGGTCACCATCGGCAGCGTGCTGATCCTGCTCGCGCTCTGGTACGCCTGGTCCTGGTGGAGACACCGGGACAACCCGCACAGCCGCTGGTTCTACCGCTGCGCCGCGCTCGCCGGAGCCGCCTGCCTGGTGACCGTGGAGTGTGGGTGGATCACCACGGAGGTCGGCCGGCAGCCCTGGATCGTCTACAACCACATGAGGGTCTCGGAGGCGGTGACCGGCACCGGCGCCGGATCGCTGTGGGCGATGCTCGGCATCGTCATGGCCGTGTACGTCGCCGTCTTCGGATCGTTCCTCGCGGTTGTCCTTACAATGCGCACGCGCTGGCGCGTCGCCGACGAGGGCTCGGCCGCGCGCGCCGACCTGCCGCCGGAGAGCGACACCCCGTACGGTCCGAGAAGCGAGCCGGAGCACGCGACCGCCGGGACCGCGTCCGAGGGCGGGTCCGGCCACACCTCTGGCGGTGCGTCGTGATGGCCGAGTTCATCGCGTGGGTGCTGGTGGTCGTGATCGCCGCCTACGCGTGCGCCGGGGGCACCGACTACGGCGCGGGCTTCTGGGACCTGCTGGCAGGCGGCGCCGAGCGCGGCAAGCGGCCCCGCTGGCTCATCGACCACGCCATGGCACCGGTCTGGGAGGTCAACAACGTCTGGTTGATCTTCACCCTGGTCATCATGTGGACGGGCTTCCCGACGATGTTCCAGGCCGTCTTCTCCGCGATGTGGCTGCCGCTCGCCCTCGCCGCCGTGGGCCTGGTGCTCCGAGGTGCCGGGTTCGCGCTGCGCAAGCCGACCCGCCGCCTGGCCCGGCAGCGGGTCTACGGGGCGATGTTCGCCATCTCGTCGCTGGTCACCCCGTTCTTCCTGGGGGCGGTGCTCGGCGGCATCGCCTCCGGGCGGGTCAAGGTCGGCACGTCCGCCTCCGCGGACGCCTGGGCCAATCCGACCTCCGTCCTCGCCGGACTGCTGGCCGTCGCCGCCACCGCGTTCCTCGGAGCGGTGTTCCTCTGCTCCGACGCCCTCCGGTTCGGCGCCGACGACCTCGTCGGCTACTTCCGCCTGCGAGCGATGTCCGCCTTCGCCGCGGTCGTCGTCCTCGCCCTCATCGGTCTGCCCGTCACCCACAACGACGCCCGGTATGTCTGGGACGGTCTCACCGGCGGCCTGGGCCTGCTCCTGATCGCGCTGGCCGCGGTCTGCGGGCTGGCCACGGTGTTGCTGCTGTGGCGCCGGTCCTTCGGCTGGTCCCGCTACACCTCGGTGGCCTGCGTCGCCCTGACCGTCGGCGCCTGGGGCTTCGCGCAGCGCCCCTACCTGCTGCCCACCTCGCTGACGGTGACCGAGGCGGCCGGCGCCTCGCACACCCTGCGCTGGCTGGTGATCGTCACGGGCATCGCGATCGTGCTAGTCGGCCCCGCGCTGGTGCTGGTCTACCGGCTCGACACCATGGGCGAGCTGGAAGAGCTCACCGACGCCGACACCGGGGCCGTCGGAGCGGCGGGGGACAACGTGTAGGCGCGCGGCTCCCGTCAGGCCAGCCGGGCGGCGATGTGGTCGCCCACTCGCAGGGCGTTGGCGATGGCGGTCAGGGACGGGTTCACCGCGCCGATGCTCGGGAAGAAGCTGGTGTCCACGACGTAGAGGTTGTCGAGGTCGTGCGCCTTGCAGTTGACGTCGAGGGCCGAACTGCGCGGGTCGGTACCGAACCGCACGGTGCCGGCCTGGTGCGCGGTGGCGCCGATCGGCATGCCCTTGTGCAGGTAGATGCTGTGATCGAGCAGGTGGTGCTCGTGCATGCCCAGGTGCCCGAGCATGCCCCGCAGTTTGTGCTGGAGGCGCTTGAGCCCGGCGATGTTGTTCTTCTCGTCGAGTGCCAGGTGGATGCCGTCGTCCTCGTCGAGGGTGACCCGGCTCTCGGGCAGGGGGAGGTCCTCCCCGCACAGCCAGAAGTCGACGGCGTGGTGCGCCAGTACCTCGAAGGGCATGTCGGGCATGACGGTGCCGGCCCACCGCGGCGCCTCGCCGTGGATCTGGTCGGCGTCCGACTTGCCGAGCATCTGGATGCCGCCGAGCGGATACTCCCAGTCGTCGGCGCCGAGATACCAGTCGTTCAGCGCCAGGGTCTTCTGGAACCGGGTGGGGTTCGGTTCCTTCGACACCGCCATCAGAGCCAGGTTGTTGTGGCGCATGTAGTGGCGTCCCACCACATCCGAGCTGTTGGCGAGGCCGCCGGGGTGCTTGTCGTTGGTCGAACGCAGCAGTAGGACGGCTGAGTTGACGGCGCCGGCGGCGACCACCACGATGTCGGCGCCGAACGTCTGGGGCACTCCGTTACTGAGTTCGGCGACGACCCTGGTGACGGTGCGTCCGGTCGGGTCGGTCTCGAGGCGCCGCACGTTCGCGTCGGTCACCATCGTGACGTTGTCGTACGTGAGCGCGGGGTCGACGCAGATCACCTGTGCGTCGGACTTGGCGCCCATCAGACAGGGGAAGCCGTCGACCCGGTCGCAGCGTATGCAGACGCTGTCGTGGGTGGCCCGGCCGTGCTCGTCCTGGGTCAGGTTCACGCCGATGGGCAGGTGGAAGGGATGCAGGCCGACCTTCCCCAGATCGTCGCTGAGCTGCTGGATGCGTGCCTCGTGCTCGACGGGCGGGTGGAGGTACTGGGCGCTGGTGGGACCTGCGGTGGGGTCCTCGCCGTGCCGGCCGTGCACCAGGTAGAGGTGTTCGGCCTGGGTGTAGTACGGCTCCAGGTCCTCGTAGCGGATCGGCCAGGCCGGGGAGATGCCGTCGTGGTGGCGCAGTTCGCCGAAGTCCTCGGGCCGCAGCCGGAAGAGCGCGGCGCCGTAGAACTTGGTGTTGCCCCCGACGTAGTAGTTGACCTCCGGGGGGAACTCCTTGCCGTGTTTGTCGTACCAGAACTCGGGGGCCCGGTACTTGCCCTTGACGAAGACGGCCGTGGAGTCCCAGTTGTCGCGCTCCCGCGGCAGGTAGCCGCCGCGTTCCAGGATCAGGACCCGTTTGCCGGTGGGGGCCAGCCGGTGGGCGAGCGTTCCGCCGCCCGCTCCCGTACCGATGACGATGACGTCGTAGTGCTGATCGTCTGCCATGAGAGGTCCCGTCTTTGGAGTCGCCGGCTGTCCTGCCGTAGCGCCTGTCCGGGTCTCTGGGCGGCGCTGTTCCGCACGGACACTCGGGCAATCGGAACATTCAGCGCCATTTCCCAAGTTATCGGGTGGGCCGGGTGGCGGCGACCCGGCGCAGTCGGGCATGGGTGCGGTCAGCGGCTCTCCCGCAGAGCTAGGACCACTTCGTCGACGATCGCCCGGGGGTCGGCCGTCGCGTCGACGGTCAGGCCGGGCTCGTCCGGCCGCAACGGCTCCAGGGCGGCGTACTGGGAGTCCACCAGCCGGGCGGGCATGAAATGGCCGGCTCGGGCGGCGACCCGCCGGTCGGCGGTGGCCCGGTCGAGAGTCAGACACAAGAACCACACGTCCGGGTCCGCCCCGCGGAACGCATCCCGGTACTCGTGCTTGAGGGCGGAGCACGCCACCACCCCGCCCCGCCCGTTGCCGACCGCCTCGCGGATCCAGGCCGCGAGGGACCGCAGCCAGGGCCGGCGATCCTCGTCGTCCAGTGGGTGCCCCGATGCCATCTTCGCGCGGTTCGCGGCGGAGTGGACGTCGTCCCCCTCCAGAAAAGGCACCATCAGTCGCTGCGCGAGCAGCCGCCCCACGGTGGACTTCCCCGACCCCGAGACACCCATGACCACGACGACCGCGGGCGCCCTGTCAGCCGTTCGCACAACGCTCCCCTTCCCCCGGATCGGATCCGGGTCCCGGTCTCAGAGGACGGCGATCGGGTTGACCGGTGAGCCGGTGGCGTCCGGCAGCCTCAGCGGGGCGATCACGCAGAGGAACGACCAGCGTCCCTCCGCCTCGCAGACCGGTGCCAGGTCCTCGAACTGCAGGTAGTCCAGCAGGTGAAGGCCCATGGCGTGGATCGCCAGCACATGCACGGGAAAGCCGACGCCCTCGGTGGAACTCGGGGCGGTGTCGTTGTTGCCGTCGCCGCCGAGCACGGCGACCCGCCGGTCCGCCAGGAACTCCAGCGCGGACGGATGCAGCCCCGCGCGCGCGTCCGCCGCGTGCCAGGCGCCCAGCTCCCCACGGCGTCGCCGGTGGCCGACCCTGACGAAGAGGAGGTCGCCCTCGCCCACGTGGACGTGCTGGGCGGCCTCGGCGGCGGTGAGGTCGTCGACACTCACGTGATCACCGGGTTCGAGCCACGGCACGCCCCGCAGCCGCGGGATGTCCAACAGCACGCCGCGTCCGACGATCCCGTTGCGCGCCGCCTCGACGGACAGCGCCGTGGCCCCGTCCGCCGTGACGCTGTTCGCGCTGACTCCGCCGTGCAGGGTGCCGTCGTAGATCACGTGGCAGAGGGCGTCGATGTGGCTGTCGGCGTCGCCGTGCACGTTCATCGCGAAGCTGTCCATCGCGAAGTCGAGCCCGCTCGAGGGGCGTTGCTCCGGCCGCCCGCTCATCCGGTGCCTCGCCGGCTCCGGATTGTCGGGACCGGACCGCGTCTCCACCGGCGCGGCGAGCGTGACCGTCCGGCCGCTGCGCACGTCCCGGCTGGCGGCCAGCACCCGGGCGGGAGTGAGCGCGCTCAGGGCGCCCCGATCACCCTTGGCCCAGGCGGAGCGCTCGGCCAAGCGCCGGTAGAGCACGTCGAATTCGGCCTCGGTCAGCCGCGGCGGTCCTGGCGTACGGGCATGGGTGACCATGCGTCAGCGTCCGTGTTCCGCGTCGAGCGCCTCGTCGAGCGTGATGGCGGCCATGATCAGGGAGAGGTGGGTGAACGCCTGGGGGAAGTTGCCCAGTTGCTCCCCGCTCGGACCGACCTCCTCGGCGAACAGACCGACGTGGTTGGCGTAGGTCTGCATCTTCTCGAAGGTGTAGCGGGCCTGGGACACCCGCCCCGCCCGGGCCAGTGCGTCGACGTAGAGGAAGGTACACAGACTGAACGTGCCCTCGGAGCCGCGCAGACCGTCCGGTGATGACGCCGGGTCGTAGCGGTAGACGAGGCTGTCGGAGACGAGCTTGCGGTCCATCGCGTCCAGGGTGGACAGCCAGGCCGCGGTCCGGGGAGCGGTGAACCCGACCATGGGCATGACCAGCAGCGATGCGTCCAGGACGTCGCCGTCGTAGTGCTGGACGAAGGCGCGCTCCTTCTCGCTCCAGCCGCGTTCCATGACCTGGTCGAACACGGCGTCCCTCGCCTTGCGCCACCGCTCCACGTCGGCGGGGCGGCGGAAGTGGTCGGCCAGGCGCAGCCCGTGGTCGAAGGCGACCCACGACATCACCCGGCTGTAGGTGAAGTCCTGGCGGCCGCCACGGGTCTCCCAGATGCCCTCGTCCGGCCGGTCCCAGTTGTCGGCCAGCCAGTCCAGCGTCCTGGCTAGCGTCTGCCATCCCTCGAAGCTGGCCTGCTGGGCGATCTCGCGGCCCTGGGACACCGCGTAGAGGGCCTCGCCGTAGATGTCCAGCTGGAGCTGGTCGGCGGCGCCGTTGCCGACGCGGACCGGGGAGGAACCGCGGTAGCCCTCGAAGTGCTCGAGTGTCTCCTCCGGCAGCTCGGGGTTGCCGTCGATCCGGTACATCGTCTGGAGGGCCTCCTCCTCCTTGCCCTCGCGCTCACGCAGTCTCTCCATCAGCCAGTGGACGAAGGCGGTGGCCTCCTCGACGAAGCCGAGGTCCAGCATGGCCCGCACCGACAGAGCGCCGTCGCGGACCCAGGTGAACCGGTAGTCCCAGTTGCGCTCTCCGCCCACCTGTTCGGGCAGTCCCATCGTGGCCGCCGCGATCAGGGCGCCGGTGGGGGCGTAGGTGAGGAGTTTGAGCGTGATGACCGAACGGTGCACGAGCTCGGGCCACCGTCCGCGGTAGCGGGACTGGCGCAGCCAGTGCTGCCAGAACAGGCTGACCTCCTCGAACTGCCCGGTCAGCCCCTCGACCGTGGGAGGTGCCGGCGCCTCGCCGCCGGACGCGCAGACGGTGAACACGACGCCGCCGGACTGACCGGCGCGCAGTGTCACCCTGCCGCGCACGTCCTCGCCGTCCCGTTCCAGCGGGAAGGTGGACCGCAGGTGCCCGTCGATCCCGGGCGCCCTGAACACGGCGCCGTCCTCGTCGAGTCGGAGTTCGTGCTCGGCCCGGCCGTAGTCGAAGCGCGGCCGGCACTCGAGCGTGAAGTCGACCGTCCCCCGCACGGCACGCACCACGCGGATCAGGGTGTGACGGTCGGTGGCGGTGCGGGTCCGGTCCGGGGGCATGAAGTCGACCACCTCGCCCACCCCGTCCGGCGACATGAACCGGGTCACCAGAATGGCCGTGTCGGGGTAGTAAAGCTGCTTGTAGGTCGCCTCGGGATGCTCGGGGGCCAGCCGCATGTACCCGCCGCCGTCGTGGTGGAGCAGCGAGGCGAAGATGCTGGGCGAGTCGAAACGGGGAGCCGCGAACCAGTCGACGACGCCCTGCGACGAGACGAGCGCCGCGGTCTGCAGATCGCCCACCAGACCGTGTTCGGCGATGGGAGGGTAGCGGTCCATTTGCTGCTCCCCGGCGTCGGGAATCCCCCTACGTCCCTCCACTATCCGGCACCCCTGCCGTCCCTGCCATGTCGACGCGGTCGAGGGCCGTCCACCCGCGTGCCACCGAACAGGTGAGGCCGGGCGACCGCGGCAGGCCCTGCCTTCGTCTTGCCGGTCACCCTCCGGCAGGTGTTACTGACTGTGGTCGGCCGGGCACAGCCGGACCCGGCGCGGCGTGCGGACACTGCGGCACCCGTTCCGCCGTGGCCGACTGACGGAGGCTGCGGATGGAGATGATTCACGTCCGATTGGTGAGTCCGGTCGATCTCACCCCTCGGGCGGTCGGGCTGCTCACCGATGACCGCTATGTCTTCAACCTCGTCGTCCATCCCGGACTGGCCCACAACCCCGACGGCGACGCGGTCGAGTGCGACATTCTGGCGGGCGCGGCCAACACCGTGCTGCGCGGTCTGCGCGAGCTGGAGGTCGACCGCCGCGGATCCATCGTCATCGAGCCGGTCGACATGGCCTTCTCCGGCACCGCGGCCGAGGCGGAGCAGCAGCAACTCGGGGCGCTCGCCCACGCGCCCGTCTGGGAGGAGGTCGAAGCGCGCATTCGCGCCGAGGGCACCTACCTGCCGAGCTTCTACGTCTACCTGGTCATCGCAGGCGTCATCGGGGCGGTGGGCATCATCACCAACTCCCAGATCCTGATCGTCGCGGCGATGGTCGTCGGACCGGAGTACGGCGCCATTACCAGCGTCGCGCTGGGCCTCGACCGCGGCAACGGCACCCGGATCCGGCAGGGCCTGTTCGCCCTCACCGTGGGGTTCCTGATGGCCGTCCTGGTGACCTTCCTGTTCTCGGCGGCGATCCGGGGCCTCGGCCTTGAATCCAAGGCGTTCGACCTGGGTTTCAGGCCGGTCTCCACGCTGATCGACGCCCCCAACAGCTTCTCCGTCGTCGTCGCGGTGCTGGCCGGCATCGTCGGGATCGTGTCCCTGACCCAGGCCAGGACGAGCGCGCTGCTCGGCGTCTTCATCTCGGTGACCACCATCCCCGCCGCCGCGGACATCGGCGTCTCCTGCGCGTTCTCCAGCTGGAGCGAGGCGCGCGGATCCCTGGTCCAGCTCCTGCTCAACATCGTGCTGCTGATCCTCGTGGGCGTGCTGACGCTCCGATTCCAGCGGGCGGTCTGGCGGTACATCACCCGGCGCAGCGAGCGCTCCGGCGGCGGGTGAGGCCTCCGTCCCGTGCGGGAACGGCACCCGGCCGAGCCGTGCGGTGACCCCACCGGGCGAACGTGCCTGGCGATTCTGCCGGCGTGAACGTGTCGCGCTTGACCGCGCCGGAGGGTGGCCGCACGCTCGCGACGAGGAGGCCGCAACGAGAGGGCACCATCACGCCCACGTCCGAGGACGTCGGCCGGACGGACCGAGGAGGCCAGGCGTGCAGGAGAGCAGTACTGGGCGCCAACTGACCCTGCGCCACGGCGCGCACACCGCGGTCGTCGTCGAGCTGGGTGCGGCGCTGCGGTCGTACTCCGTCGGTGACCGTGCCGTCGTCGACGGATTCGCCGCACAGGACCGGATCACCGGCGGGCGGGGCCAGATCCTGGTGCCGTGGCCCAACCGGATCCGCGACGGCCGGTACCGCTGGAACGGACAGGACCACCAGCTGCCGCTCACCGAACCGGCCGGCGCCAACGCGATCCACGGACTGCTCCGGTGGACCTCGTGGCAGGTCGAGGAGGCGAGCGACAGCCGGGCCGTCCTGGAGGTGTCGCTGTGGCCGCAGCCGGGCTACCCGTTCCACCTGCGCGTCCGCGCCGAGTACGCGCTGCGCGACGGCGGGCTGGACGTCGCCGTCACCGCGCGCAACCTCGGTACGAGCGCCGCACCCTACGGCTTCGGGCAGCATCCCTACGTCACGGCGGGCACCGCGGTGGTCGACCAGGCGGTGCTGACCGTCCCCGCACGGACGTGGCTGCGCACCGATGAGCGCGGCCTGCCGGTGGCGACCGAGCCGGTCGCCGGGACGCCGTACGACCTGCGTACGCCCCAGCCGGTCGGAGCGCGCCTACTCGACACACCGTTCGGCGACCTCGACCGGGACACGGAGGGGCGGGTCGTGGTCCGCCTGGCTCATCCGTCCGGTGCGTCCGGCACGGACGTGTGGCTCGGCGAGGGCGCCGACTACGTCCAGCTCTATACCGGCGACACCCTTCCGCCGGGGGAGCGCCGTCGCGCGATCGCCGTCGAACCGATGAGCTGTCCGCCGGACGCCTTCCGCAGCGGCACGTCTCTCGTCGGTCTCGGTCCGGGGGAGCGGCACACCGTCCGCTGGGGGATCACACCCTGGGGGACATGACGGCACCCGCACGGTGCCGCGGTCATACCGGCCAGGACCGCCCCCACCGCCTCATGGCCACCCCGTCCCCGGTCTCCGCCCGCGGCTCGTGGGCAGGCGGATCCACCCCAACCATCACCACGCGACGCAGAGGCCCCCGTGACGACGAATCAGGTGCTCATCGGAGTGGGCCTGATCCTGGTCCTCGCCGTCGGATCGCAGATCCTCGCGAGCCGCCTGCGCATCCCGGCCCTCATCATCCTGCTGCCGGTGGGCTTCGCCGCCGGCGCCTTGATCGACGACGTCGACCCCCAGCGGCTGCTGGGCCCGGCGTTCTCACCGCTGGTGTCGCTGGCCGTCGCCGTGATCCTCTACGACGCGGGCCTCGGCCTGGACCTGGCGAGGCTGAAGGGGAACACCCGGCGCGTCGTCGTCCGGCTGCTGTGGATCGGTGTCCTGGTCACCTGGCTGCTCGCCGCGCTCATCTCCGCGCCGTTGCTGGGCATGTCCCGGCGCGCGGCCGTCATGATCGGCGCGATCCTCGTCGTCTCGGGGCCGACCGTCGTGGGGCCTCTTCTCAGCTTCGTACGGCCCAAGGACCGGCTCAGGCACCTCCTGGTCTGGGAAGGCTCCCTCATCGACCCGGTCGGGGGCATTCTCGGGGCACTGGTCTTCCACGCGGTCTCGGCGAGCACGAAGCACCGGTTCGTCAACGGTGCCGCCGGGTTCCTGGTCAGCATCGGTGTCGGAATGGCCGGAGGCGTCGTCGGGGCGGCTCTGCTGTGGGTGCTGTTCCGGGTGCTGCGGCTGGGCGAGGTCCTCGGCACCACCGCACAGCTCGCCGCGGTGATCGGGGTGGCGGCGCTGTGCGACGTCCTGCGCGACGACACCGGACTCATCGCCGCGGTGATGATGGGCCTGGCCGTCGCCAACCTGCCAGGCATCGACGTCCCCGCCCGCCGACCGTTCTTCGAGACCCTGGTCAGCCTGATCCTCGGCCTGCTGTTCATCTCCATCTCGGCCACCGTCACCCCGCGCTCGCTGAACCATGTGGGGCTCCCCGCGCTCGGGCTCGCCGCCTTTCTGGTGCTGGCCGTGCGGCCGCTGGTCGCGGCCGTGTCCACCGTCGGCACCGACCTGACGCGCGGCGAGCGGGGCTTCATCGGCTGGATGGCGCCCCGAGGCATCGTCGCGGCCGCCACCGCGTCGACGTTCACCGCCGGCCTCGTTGCCAAGGGGATCGGTGGCGCGTCCAAGATCCTCCCCGCCACGTTCGTGGTCATCGTCGCGACCGTGACGCTCTACGGTCTGACCGCCTCACCCGTGGCCCGGCGGCTGCGCGTCGTGCGCCCCTCCCGCTCGCGTCCGCTCCTGGTGGGCGGTGACCCGTGGGTGGTCGACCTGGGAGCGGCCCTGAAGTCGGCGGGGCTCGAAGTGCTGATGTGGGCGGGGCAGGAGCAGCAGCGCGCACGCATCAGACAGGCCGGGATCGAGCTCGCGCCCGGTGAACTGCTGGCCGCCGTCACGGGGCAGGACCCCGAACTCGAAGGCATCACGGCGGTGTTCTTCCTCACCGCCGAGGACGACTTCAACGCGCTGGCGGCGGCGATTCTGCGCGGCAGCGTGGAGGGGGTGGTCCACCACCTCGGCGCACCGCCCGACAGCCGAGGCGTGGTGGCGCCGTTCATCGGAGGCGAGGTCCTGTTCGGCACGGATCTGACCTGGCCGGCTCTCTCCCGCCGGTACGAGCAGGGGGCTGCCGTCCTGGCGCAGCCTGCCGGGGCCGCACTGCCGCACGGCTCCGACATGCTGTTCCTGGTACGGCCGGACGGCCGCCTCGATCCGGTCACGGAAGCACACGGACCACGGCCCGGCCCGGGGGACACGGTCGTCCTGCTGACCCCGGGCGGAGGGGGCACCGAGGGTCCACCGAAGTAGGCCCACCGCCGTGGCACGTCGTGGAAAGAGCCGGCGGGCGAGTGACACCCGCCGGGCCGCTACTGCACATGCCCTCTCGTGTGTCCCCCGAACTGTGCAAAAGCGCCGCGGTTGACATCTCCCACCCCATGGGGGGCTAGGCCTTTGGGGCCATCCGAACCCGCGCCCCCGTAGGAGGTACGCCCCCATGGCAGGCAGACCCCGTGCGCTCGCCCGCAACGCCGCCCTGGTAGCCCTCGGCACACTCGTCCTGACCGCGCTCCACCCGGCCGCGTCGGCCCAGCCGCCGTCCGGCCCCGCCCCCAGTGCCGCCCAGACCCTCGGCGCCGACAAGCCGTCCGCCCAAGTCCTGCGCGCGCTCGAGCGAGATCTGCGCCTGACGCCGACTCAGGCATCCGCCCGCCTGGTCAACGAGGCGGAGGCCGGAACCCGGGCCGGCGTCCTGCACAACGCCCTGGGCACTCGCTTCGCCGGCGCCTGGGTCAAGGGCGCGGCCTCCACCCAGCTGAGCGTCGCCACCACTTCCCGCGCCGACTTCCCGCTCATCCGGGCCCAGGGCGCCAGGCCGGCCCTCGTCCGCTGGACCCTGAACGACCTGCGCACGGCCCAGAGCAAGCTGGACAAGGCGGCCGCCCACCGGATCACCGCCAACACCCCCGTGTGGTACACGGACGCCCGTACCAACCGGGTGGTCGTGGAGGCCAGAAGCCGTTCGGCGGCGGCCGCCTTCATCAAGGCCGCCGGCGTCACGGCCGACCGCATCCGCGTTCGCGTCACGGCCGACCGCCCGCGCCTGCTGAAGGACCTCGTCGGCGGGGACGCCTACTACATCAACGGCACCGCCCGCTGCTCCATCGGATTCTCCGTCACCAAGGGCACCACGCAGGGCTTCGCCACCGCCGGCCACTGCGGCAAGCCCGGGGCGAAGACCACCGGCTTCGACCAGACCGACCAGGGCACCTTCCAAGCCTCCACCTTCCCCGGCAAGGACATGGCCTGGGTGGGCGTCAACGCCAACTGGACCGCCACCCCCGACGTCAAGGCGGACAACGGACAGACGGTGCAGGTCGCCGGTTCGGCCGAGGCACTGATCGGCGCGTCCGTGTGCCGCTCCGGTTCCACCAGCGGCTGGCACTGCGGCACCATCCAGCAGACGGACGCGACCGTCAACTACGCCGAGGGCACCGTCAACGGCCTGACCCAGACGGACGTGTGCGCCGAGCCCGGTGACTCCGGCGGCCCCTACATCTCCGGCGCGCAGGCGCAGGGCACCACCTCGGGCGGCTCCGGCGACTGCACGAGGGGCGGCACCACCTTCTTCCAGCCCATCAACGCGACGCTCAGCGACTTCGGTCTCACCCTGAAGACCACCGGCCAGACCGCCGCCGCGCAGACCCCCGGGACGACGGACGCCTGGAGCGTGGGACGCGTCTACCGGGTGGGCACCACGGTGACGCACGGACAGGCCCGCTACCGGTGCCTGCAGACCCACCAGGCCCAGAGCGCCTGGGCCCCCGACGCCACGCCGGCCCTCTGGCAGCGTCTGTGACACCCGCTCTCCGCCCGGGCGCGACACCACATGGCGCCCGGGCGGAGCCGGTACGGCGCTAAGCGCCCGCCAGCAGTCCGTACGCGGTCGCCACGAACGGGTCGTTGGCCCGAAACCGCCGCGTGCACACCGCCACCAGCGCGGTGGCGGTGTCCGGTCGAAACCCCAGGAACGCCTGCTGACCGAGCGTGGCCCCGCTGTGGAAGTACAGCGGCCCACCAGCGGTCGGATGCCGGAACCAGCCCACCGTGTGCACATGCCGGTGCCCCAGCCCGCGCCGCAGCACGGGACGCCGTACCGCACCGAGAGCACCCTCCAACGGCGAACCGGCGGGCCGGAGATGGCCTTCGAGGAACGCGAGCAGGTCGTGCGGGGTGGCACGCACGGCGCCCGCGGCCTGGAAGCCGCCCGCTTCGAAGGCAGGCGTCGGCGTACAGCCGTCCCTGCGGTGCCCCACCGCATCGGAGCCCGGCTCGTCCGGCCGCATGGCGGTGTCGCCGAGGCCGAGGGGCTGCAGCACCCGCGTGGACAGAAGGTCCTCCCACGAGGTATTCGTGACCGTGGCGAGCGCGTGCCCGAGGACGGCCACCCCGAAGTTGGAGTAGTGCCAACGCGTCCCGGGGCGGTGTCGGCCGCGATGCCGCAGGAACGCGTCCACGACCCGCGCGGCGGGATACCGGCCGTAGGGGTTGGTGTGCCAGACGGGCAGGGCACGTGCGTAGAAGTCCGACGGCAGCGCCGGCAGCCCGGCCGTGTGGGTGACGAGGTGCGCCAGAGTGACGGGCGACCTCGGAGCCGGCCGTCCCGGGGCCAGGAGCTCGCCCGCCGGCTCGGCTCCGGTCACGACACCTCGCTGGATCAGCTCGGTCAGCAGCAAGGCGGTGAACGTCTTGGTGGCCGAGCCGATTTCGTACCGCAGCTCCTCGCGGGGGCACGCGGGGGGAGGGGCGGTGCCGCCGCAGCGCACCAGGCGCTGCCCGCGCCGGGACACCGCGAACACGACATCGGGTGCGTCGACCGCTTCGACGGCCGCCGCCAACTGTCCGCCGAGGACTCCCTCGTCAGCGCCCTCGGCCGAAGGCGGACCGAGGTCGAGGTCCTGGCCCGGCCACAACACCGTACGGCCGCTCATGACGCGGTGTGCGTGAGCGCGGTCAGGGATCGGGAGGTGGCCAGTGCGGAGGCGAAGGCGGCGACCAGCGTCGGGTGGTAGACGAGGTCGAACAGTTCGTCGCCGTCGGCGGCCGGCATCTCGCGTACCGCGGGCATGGCACCGTCCGCCCGCTGTGCGGCGGCGAAACCCGCCCAGGCGCGTCCGTCCAGCGTGGGAGCGGGCAGACAGGCGTCCACGACGAGGAGTTCGCCCAGCAGGTCCCAGCGGCGCAGATCCAGCCAGTCATCGATCCAGACGGGCAGCCACGCTGCCAGGTAGTCGGCGAGGCGGGGAGGCAGCCCCTCCGGGCTCTCGCCCCAGTCGGTGAGATGGAACACGGCGTGGGTCACGTCGTAGGCGATGTGCCCCTCCACCGTCCATGGCTCGGGCGCCCGGGCCAGCCATGTCGCCGCCAGCGCCTCGCCTTCGGGCGGGCGCGGATCCAGTCCGAAGCGGCGCTGGAAGGCGGAGAGGCCGAGCCGCCGGGTCGGGGTGGTCTCGAACGCCGTCCAGCTGTGCAGACGATGGTTGAGTACCGCGGCCTCCTCCACCTCTGGCTGGCTGTAGCCCAGTTCGCGGAACGGCAGGTACACCTCGAAGGGGATCGGCGAGATCGGTTCGGTGCGCTGGCCGCGGACCAGCATCCGTCCGCCGTCAAGTGTCTCGCGCCAGACGTGGTCCAGCAGTCGGCGGGCGAGCTCGGCCTGCCGTGAGCCGGTCACGCCTTCACGGAACAACACCTTGCAGACCAGGGCGAGTTCGCCGATCGGTTTGAACCGCTCGAGGAAGCCGATCTCCGGATCCACGTCCGGCTCGAGCCGGAAGCCGTCGCGGTGGGCCCACAGCCATTCCATGGCGCGAACTCCCACGGTGTGCAGCAGACGCGTGTCGGTCATCCGTAGGCTCCTTGCCCGCGGTGCGCGGTCAGACCGGCCGCGAAGGCGGCCATCAGGGTGGAGTGGTAGGTGTGGGCGAAGTCGCCGGCACCGGACTCTTCTTCCGGCAGACCCCCGGAGGGCAGCTGCGCGGCGGCGATCCGCGTCCAGCTCTCGTGCGGCGTCGCTTCGTCGGGCGGCTGCGGCAGGCTTGCCGCCACGGCCAGCAACTCGCAGCTCAGATCCCACATCCCGGCCTCCAGACAGGTGGCCAGCCAGGCCGGCAGCCAGTCCCTCACGTACTCCGCCAGTTCGGCCGGCAGACCCGGTCCGCCGCGCCCCCAGTCGGTGAGGTGGAAGACGACGTGGGTGAGGGCGTAGCCGGAGTGGCGCTCGAACGTCCACGGCTCGGGCAGTCCGCCGAGCCACGTCCGTTCCACCACCCGCTCCGGCGGTGCGCGTCCGGGTATCCCACTGTGCCGTTCGGCCAGTACGACGCCGAGGCGCCGGGTGGGGTCCTGCTCGGCGAGCTGCCAGCCGCGGGTGCGGGCGACGGTGGCCGCCCGCTGTTCGTAGCCGGGATGCCGTAGTCCCGCCGCGGCGAACGCGGCGTAGACCTCCAGCGGGTAGGTGGCGAACGGCTCGGCCTGCTGCAGCCGTACGAACAGTGCGCCGTCGTCGGTCTGGTGCCAGGCGAAGGTGAGGAGGTCCTGCACGCGCGCGTGGAGCGGGTCGGAGGCCGGGGTGTGCAGGGAGAGGCTGGCGCACACCTGTGCCAGTTCGCCCAGGGGTTTCCAGCTGGCGTTGACCTGGCCGTCGGGGGAGAGGGCGTCTGCGCCCAGCGCGAAGCGGCCCTGATGCTCGGTCAGCCAGCTCAGCGCGGTCTCCTCCACCTGCCTGACCGGGTGCGAGGTCACACGAGTACTCCCGTGCCCAGCAGCCGCGCGGTACGCACCTGAAGCAGCACGCGCGCGTCGCTGCCGCCCATCAGCTCCACGAAGTCGAGCCCGGCGTCCAGTCCCAGGGTGTCGGGCACCTTCTCCAGCGTCGCCAGCCAGCGTCCGGCTCCGGCCGCCTGCTGCCAGTCGCGGCGGCGGACGGCCCGTACGAATCCACGGGCCAGGTCGAGCGTTCTGTCGCGGGCCACGCGGGTCGGGGCGCACTCCAGGCCCGGTAGTGCGAGGGGTGCCAGGACGGCGAGTTGGTGGGTCAGAAAGGGCCAGGGAACGCCGTCGATCCAGGCGGCGTCGGGTTCTTCCGGTGCGGCGCCGGACGCGTCGGCGAGCCGCGCCGCGCGTGCCATCGCCCAATGGCTCCACAGGAGGGTGGGCGCGGCCCGTGGACGCGGCGGAAAGGCGTCCAGTGTGCCCGTGACGAGGTCGATCCGGTCCTGGGTGAGCGGCGCGCGGTGCAGAAGGGCCGGCATCAGCAGGTCCGCGCCGAGGACGCGGGCCGCGGCGAGCTCCAGGTCGCGGCCCGGACCGCCCGCCGGGTCGGCCGGCGGGGCGTGGCCTCCGCCGTGAAGGTCGGAGACCACGCTCGAAGCGAGGTCCTGCACCGCGCCCTGCAGGAGGGCGGTAGTACCTGACTGCTTCATGGGGTTGCTCCCGTCGCTGTGCTCAGCCCTTCTTGGGCCGCGGCGTCGGCGGCGACAGCAGGAGGGATGTCGTGCCGGACGAGAGCGCCAGTGCGGCGCATTCCCTGCTGTCCCGGTACACGCCGTCCGGCTCGGTGGGGTCGAGCACCGCCTCGAGGTCGATGTCACGCACGCGGACCTCGTCGGTGATCTTCTGTGGCGAAGCCATACCACCATCTCCTCATGTGGTTGTGGGTTCGGCTCACACCTCTAGTGTCCCATTCACCCCATATGACACGGAAAGAACTGAAAAATAGCACTTCCATGTTCAACTTCAAGCAAGTCAGCGACCGCCGACCGGTCCCACCACGCGGGTCGTGGAGACCACGCCCGGCAATGCTTGCCGGCCCGTGAGTATGCCTTCGCCGGAAGGATCGCCCTTGAGGTGCTTGTCGAAGAAGGCGAGGGCGTAGGCGCTCAACGCGTCCTGCTGTGTCCGGGGGCTGAGTTCGTGGTCGGCGCAGGTGCTGTCGTCCTCACCCAGGGCGGCGGGAGGCGTCCACTGCGCGTTGAAGAAGTTGTGGTTCCCGTCGCGCAGGGAGACGGAGTAGGCCGGTTGACCGGTGAGGCCCTCCACGTCGTCCAGGTACTGCTGCCCGCTCTCCCCGACGGCGCCGTCACACCCGGACGTCACCACGGCGACCGGAGTCCGCGTGATGAGCGTGTCGCTGTTGTCCCCCTCCGAGACGTCGAACTTCACCGGCGCCAGGGCCAGTACGGCGCCGACGCGCACACCGCCGGGAACCTCGCCCCGGTGCTTGTCCGAGGCCTCCCACATCACGCCCTTGCCGCCGCGCGAATGCCCCAGCGTCCCGACGCGCCGCATGTCCAGATGCCCGCGCAGCACGGGGAGTTGCCGGGCCAGCGGACCGCCGCCCAGGTCGAGTCGCCGTAGCAGGCGCAGATGCTCGTTGATCAGACGCGCCCGGTCCCCGTAGTCGAACGACGTCATGTTGATGCCGTCGGCGCTCAGGGACACGACGACGAAACCGCGCGCCGCGAGCGCCTGCCCGAGGTAGTCATAGCCCCGGTAACTGGGGTACGGCTCGCCCTTCTCACACGGCCAGCTCTGGGCGTCGGTGTCCGTGCACGCGTACCAGGAGCCGTGCGACATCACCACCACCGGCAGCCGCCCCCGCAGCCGGCCCGGATAGTGCACCACGGCGCGTACCTCGCTGACCGTGCCGCTCTGCGGATCGGTGAAGGCGCTGTCGCCCAGGTCGTACGAGGCCGTCACCACCCGCGCACCGGTGTCCGCGTCGACGGCCGCCGGTGCCTCCACGGCGTTCGTGGCGGCCGCCGTGGCCGAGGACGCGAGCCCGGCCCCCAGTAGCACGGCGGCCATCAGCGCCCCGCCCACCGGCAGATGTAATCCGGCGGGCCGGCTCGCTCGTCTCGTCATCGTCGTGACTCCTTGTCGTCCAGCCGCACAGGGAGGCGCCCCTGTGCTCGTCGCGCGGCGGTTGCTTGCCGCCGCACTCCTGGAGACGAACCAGGAGCCTCATGGGTTGGACCGACTTCCTTGAGACACACGGGAGTCACGGCAGGGGTGTGCCGCCGGTCGCGTTGAGGATCTCGGCGGTGATGAAGCTCGCTTCCTGGGAGGCGAGATAGACGTACGCCGGGGCCAGTTCGGCGGGCTGTGCGGGACGGCCCATGGGCGCCTGTTTGCCGAACTCCGCCGTGTCCGGCATCGTGGCCGGGATCAACGGTGTCCAAACGGGCCCCGGCGCAACGGCGTTGACGCGGATGCCGCGCTCCGTGACCATCTGGGCCAGCCCCTGCGTGAAGGTGACGATCGCGCCCTTGGTCATCGCGTAGTCCAGCAGATGCGGACTGGGCTTGTACGCCTGCACGGACGTGGAGTTGATGACGCTGCCGCCTTCCGGGATGTGCGGCAGGGCGAACTTGGTGAGCCAGAACATCCCGTACAGGTTGGTCCGCATGACGCGGTCGAACTGCTCGGTGGTGATGGCCTCGATGCCGTCGGGCTGCGACATCTGGAAGGCCGCGTTGTTCACCAGGACGTCGATGTGCCCGAACTCCGCGACGGCCCGGTCGATCAGCGCCCGGCAGTTGTCCTCCTCGCGGATGTCGCACGCGACGGCGACCGCTTTGCGGCCCGCGTCCTCCACCAGCCGCGCCGTCTCCCGCGCGTCGTCCGCTTCCTCCTCCAGGTGCGTGAACAGTACGTCCGCACCCTCACGCGCGAAGGCCAGGGCCACGGCCCGTCCGATACCGGAGTCCCCGCCCGTGATCACCGTCTTGCGGCCCGACAGGCGGCCGGTGCCGCGGTAGGACTCCTCACCGTGGTCGGGCGGCGGGTCCATCGGCCCGGTCCAGCCCGGATGCGGCTGGTCCTGGGAGGGGAACTCGGGCTGGGGATGCTGGGTGGTCGGGTCCTGCTGCACGTCCTGCTCGTCGCTTATGCCGGCCTCCTGTTCGTCCGGGCGGTACGCACAGGCCCCTGGGTTCCCGGATCCCCGGCCGCGAAAAGCCGCCCGGCCGCCGACGACCGCGCAGGCCGGCTACCCGCCGCAGTCGCAGATCTCGGCGGTCTCGCCGGACCACACCGAGTTGCCCATACGCGAGTCGGCAGCCGAACACGGGCGGCGTCCGCCCCTCCCGCCCTGCCCGGAGCGGGAAGCGGACCGCAGCCGCTCCCGCCGGGTCGTGATCACCGCGGTGTGGAGCGTGGTACGGACGGCGTCGGGAAGCTCACCGTCCTCGGCCCACCGCAGGACGTGCTGGGCGATCTCCCTGAGCTTGATGTTGGTGTGCTGAGAGACGAACTGCAGCACCTCCCAGCCCTCCTGGGAACGCAGACGCGCCGCGGCCATCAGCACCCCGATCGCCTGGTCGACGGCGGCATGCGAGACCAGCGCCTGTCGCAGCTGGTCGACCTCCTCCTGGAGCGCGGCGATCTTGTCGGCCGCATCCTCTGCTGGGGCCATGTGAGGCTGCCTTCCCGTTCCCTGCTCACAGAGCCGCACCGGCGGCGAACGTCAGCACTGAGTCACTCCTCTCCACCCTCTGTTGCACTGATCACGGGTGCCAGCCGTATAACGAAGACTCATGGGGGCAGTAGCCAGAAAACGAAAGCTGCCTGTTCCCGACGGCGCACAGACGGCGCAGGCGCCCGCGAAACCGCCCTGACCTGCGGTGACGGGTCGTTTCACCAGCAAGGGGAGAAGGCCGACGTGCAAACGATCACCTTCGACAGTGACGACCTCGGCCGGACCGAGGAGTTCCTCAGCCGCGCCTACGCGAAGATGCACATCGGCAACGGCAGCCAGGACAGCAGCCGCGCCCGGATCAGCCGCAGCACCCTCGGCCCCGTCACAGTCGACGAGCTCGACCTCGACTTCGACATGAGCTACGCGGTCACCCCGCTGGGGCGGATCTGCCTCTGCCTGGTCCACGAGGGCACCATCCAGGACCACCGCTACCAGGGTGGCGAGGACGCCTTCGGCCCCGGTGACGTGGTGTCCTTCGCACCGCCCGAGCTGC
Source organism: Streptomyces sp. NPDC006476 (assembly GCF_040612015.1). Lineage (NCBI taxonomy): Bacteria > Bacillati > Actinomycetota > Actinomycetes > Kitasatosporales > Streptomycetaceae > Streptomyces > Streptomyces sp. NPDC006476. The sequence continues at coordinate 72,886 of NZ_JBEXPK010000013.1, forward strand.
CGTACGCGGGACGCATCTGCAGCGCCCGCTACAACATCACGATGCTCGACCCGGACGTGTTGTCGCAGGTGGCCGCCGACGGCGGGTCCGGGGTCGCGCCGGTACGGCTGACCGGTCACCGGCCGTACTCCCCGGCCGCCGCGCAGCGGCTCGCGCACACGATCACCTACCTGCGCGATCACGTCCTGGCGGACCCCGGCGGCGCCGGGCATCCACTGATCGTCTCCACGGCCGCACAACACCTGGCAGCGACCGTGCTGGCCACCTTCCCCAACACCGCCGTCACCGAGCCGACCCCCTCCGACCGCCTGGACGCCCACCCGGTGGCCCTGCGCCGGGCGCTGTCCTACATGGGCGACCACGCGGACGAGCCCCTCACGGTCGCCGACATCGCCGCCGCTGCCCATGTCACCGTCCGCGCGCTCCAGTACGCCTTCCGCCGCCACCTGGACACCACCCCCCTCGCCCACCTCCGCCGGATCCGCCTCGCCCACGCCCACCAGGACCTGACCGACGCCGACCCCACCCGCGGAGCCACGGTCACCGACGTCGCCGCCCGCTGGGGCTTCCACCACGCCGGCCGCTTCGCGACCCTGTACCGCCAGGCCTACGGCCGCTCACCGCAGCGGACACTGCGAGACGGGTGACGCCCGGAGGGCCGGGGTCTGCCGGCCGGCGGCGTCAGGGTCCGGGGCCCGGGTCGGGGTGCACGGCCGACTTGATCCCGGCGCGCGCCGCTTCCAGTTGGGCGGCGAAGGCGATTCCGAGAAACAGGGCGATCCCGGTGACGTTGGCCCACAGCAGCAGGGCTATGAACGCGGTCAACGGGCCGTACACGGAGCCGAACGCCGCGCTCTTGCCGATGTAGAGGGACAGCAGCAGGGTGGCCGCGATCCACAGCACGAGATGGACAGCGCTGCCGAAGGCGAGCCACGTATAGCCCGGCTGCCTGCGGCGCGGCGACCATCGGAAGATCACCGCCGACGCGATCCACGCGAGCGCCAGCCCCACCGGTATCTCCAGTACGTCCCACCACCGGCCGTTCCCACCCGGTGCGCCCAGGACCTCGGCGACGGCCTCTCCGACCGCCTTGCCGGCCACGAGCACCACGAACCCGAGCACCAACGGCAGCCCGGCAGCCACAGAAAGCAGCAGGGCACGGCCGTACTTGTGCGGGAAGGGGCGGTCGCGTTCGATGCCGTAGATGCGGTTGGCGCCCCGCTCGATCTGCCCCATCGCCGAGGCGAGGTTCAGCAGAGCGAAGGCGAGTCCCAGCCACAGCGCGAGGGTGCTCCAGACACCGCCGTGCGCGGTGCGCCGCGTTCCGGCGAACGCCTCGTGCAGCACCTGGGCGCCGGCGCCGGGCACGATGTCACCGAGGGCGCGTTCGACGACCCGGCCCACCGCGTCGGTGTGCACGGACGTGGCCAGACCCACGAGGGCCAGCGTGAGGGGGACCAGTCCGAGCACGATCTGGAAGGCCAGGGCCCGCGCATTGGTGAAACCGTCGGCATAGCGGAACCGGGCGAAGGAGTCCAGCAGCAGGCGAAGACTGCCGTAGTGCCGCAGCGCGGTCAGCGCCTCGTCGCCGGAGAGCTCCTCCCCGATCATGTCCTTCGTCTGGGGGACATGGACGGCGGTTCCCATCGCGCGTCAGCGTGCGATGCGGTGCCTGCGTCCTCCGCGGCGGAAGCGCATGGCCCCGTACGCGAGGTCGGCGAGCAGCAGGACGACGCCGATGATCAGCAGGTAGAAGAGGCCGTGCGCGGCGAATCCGATGATGCCCAGGACGAGGGCCACGAGGATGAGGAGCAGGAACAGACTCATCGGCGCTCCCGGCGGTTTCGGGGGGTCAGCGGCGGGCGAGACGGCGTTCGCCGCCCGCCCCGGTCGAGTAGTCGAGCTCGTAATGCGCGAAGATGTCCGGCTCGTCGGTGGCCGGCAGTTCGCCGTCGGTGTCGATGGTGGGGGCCTTCTTCACCACGTCCTTGGGGTGGGTGATCTTGAGGTACCCCGGGCCGACGGTCGCGCCGGACAACGGAACGAACACCAGGCGACGACGGGTGGGCAGACCCACGGTGACCGTCGCGAAGAAGGGTAGGTCGGTCCCGGTGTCCACGTAGACCGCTTCCAGGGTGCCGATCTTGTGGCCACTGGGGTCGACCACGTCGTGTCCGCGCCATTCGCGGATGTCACCTGCCTCGAACATCATCAGCCTCCGATGCTGGGGGTACCCCCGATCGTGGGATTGATGTCTGCGCGGGACCGCCCTGAATGAGGCCGTGCGAGGAATTGTTCACGCCCTCCGTGCGCTGTTGTATGCGCAAGGACGGGACGCCGACGGCATGGGCGATCAGCGCGAGTGACCGAGGCGACAGACAATGGGAGGAGCCGACATGGCGGCACAGACGCAGCGGGCCGTGCTGGCGGGCGGATGCTTCTGGGGAATGCAGGACCTGATCCGCCGGCTCCCGGGCGTGACCGCGACCCGGGTCGGATACACGGGGGGAGACGTGCCGAACGCGACGTACCGCAACCACGGCACCCACGCCGAGGCCATCGAGATCCTCTACGACCCCGAGAAGACCGACTACCGCACCCTCCTGGAGTTCTTCTTCCAGATCCACGACCCGAGCACCAAGAACCGCCAGGGCAACGACATCGGCCTCAGCTACCGCTCCGCGATCTACTACGTCGACGACGAGCAGAAGCGCATCGCCGAGGACACCATCGCCGACGTGGACGCCTCCGGCCTGTGGCCGGGCGAGGTCGTCACCGAGGTCGAGCCGGTCGGTCCCTTCTGGGAGGCCGAGCCCGAGCACCAGGACTACCTGGAGCGCTACCCCGACGGCTACACCTGCCACTTCCCCCGCCCGGGCTGGCGCCTGCCCGCCCGCACCGAGGGCTGAGCCCCTCCGCCCCGGTCCTCGGGAAGGCCCCCCAAGACGGACTGGCCATCAGCGGTATACGCACCCGCTGTGGCCAGTCCAGGCATGCTCACCGACCGTCGGCGAGATCAATGGCTGTGCGTACGCCCGCGGCGTACCGTTCGGGTCGTTCCCATGCCGCGAAGTGGCCGCCCATAGGCTCCTCGCTCCAGGAGCGGACGTCGAAGAAGCGGGCCGCGAACTCGCGGGGGGCGTTGACAAGGTCCCGCGGGAAGATCGTGAACGCGGTCGGGACCTCGATACGGCGGGTTGCCCTCGGCCCGCTGTCGACGTATGGCGTGAAGGAGGTGCCGATCGCGCCGCTGACCCAGTACGCCGTGATCCAGGTGAGAAGTTCGTCCCGGGTGAACACCTTCTCCACGTCGCCGTCGCAGTCCGTCCAGGAGCGCAGCTTCTCGAGGATCCAGGCGGCCAGGCCGGCCGGGGAGTCGCCCAGGGCGACGGCCAGGGTGTGGGGCTTGGTCGCCTGCACGTGCATGTAGCCGCCCTCCGCCTGCAGCCACGCGTGCCCGCGGGCGACGTAGGCGCGCTCGGTGGCGGACAGATCCTGCGGAGGATCGTCCCGGTACCGGTGTTGGGACACGTCGGTCAGATGCAGGGCCGCGACCCGGTCGGGATACTCGGTGGCCACCGCTTCGGCGACGTCACAGCCGACGTCCCCGGCCGAGACGACGTACCGCTCATATCCGAACTCGGACATGGCGTGCGCGACCGCAGCGGCCATGCGTGCCGAGGAGATGCCCCGCTCGGCGACGGGCGCGGCGAAGGGGAAACCTGGCAGGGCCGGGACGACCACATGGACGTCCGACAGCAGTGGCAGGACCCTTTCGAACCGCAGGACCGAGTCGGGCCAGCCGTGCAACAACAGTACGGCGACGGCGTCGTCGCGCGCCGCACGCCGGTGAACCGCCCGCACGGGCGCGAGGTCATGCTCGGCCAGCGCCCAGGGGTGGACGAGCAGACGGGCTTCGTGCTCCCGCCAGCCGTAGCCGTCGGCCCAGTGGTCAAGCAGGGAGTCGAGGTAGTCGGGGTCTACGCCCCGCAGCCATCCGTGGCCCTCGGGCACATCGACGCGCCGACGGGCACGCAGGCGTGCGCGAAGGTCGTCCAGCAGCGATTGCTCGACGGGTGGGGGAGCGGCCGTAACGCCGGTCATTCCTGATCCTTCCTGCCGGTTAGGACTCCTGCGGTCCTCCCTCGCGACTACCGCGCTTCCCTCCAGCCACACCTGCGCTCCTGACCGGAACGCCGACAGCGACGTGACCGGTCGCGTGGCTCAGACGGTGGTGTCGGTGAGTCCGACCGGGTTGCCGGACGGCAGCAGCCCCGACTTCCGTACCGCCGCGGCCAACGGCGTGAGCAACTCGGCGAGACGCGCGCTGTCTTGGTGGCCGAGGGCCCGCCAGGGGTGTTCGGCGAGGGAATCGGTCTGCGCCTCGACGGCGTCATGGGCGGCCGTGCCTGCCGCGGTCAGCGCCCCGTCTTCCGTCAGCCAGCCGCGCTCCCGCAGCTCCGCCTCGGCCGCAGCCCAGTCACTCAGATCCCACTTGCGGCCCTCGCGCAGCAGCGCCGCGTCGGAATCTCCCCTCGCCGCCTTCAGGGCCATCGCTGCGACGGGGGAGAGGCGATGGGCGACGAGCGTGGCGACATGTCCGTCACCGCGGTGTTCGCGCAAGGTGGTCAGGGCCTGCCAGAGGCGGGTGTGCGGCAGCCGGGGGCGGTCGAGGGCCTGATTGGCGGCGGCCAGCGGTCGTCCTGCGGTGTCGGCGGCTTCGGCGGCGTTCCACGCCAGGTCCGCGGCCTCGGCCAGATCCGCCGAGGTGATGACGTCGGGGCCGAACAGGCGCGTCATGGCGGCCTCCATGGCGCGTTCGCGCGCCGCCAGGACGTCCGGTGGGGCGGCGTACTGCCAGGCGTCCGGGAGCGCCCGTGCCACGCGATCGGGGTGGAAGACGTAGAAGCACGAGGTGACGACGGAGGCGGGTACGGCCCCGAGCGGAGCCGCCCGCAGGGCGAAGTAGCCCATCCAGAACCCGCGCATCCCGAGCTCGTCGGCGGCCCGGCGGGCTTCGGGTGCGAAGTAGACGAGATCGTGAACCGGTTCAAGCCGTTCCCACATCGCCCGTGCCGTGCTCGTCCCCATGCCGCATCCTCCTGCCGGTCGATCCGAACACGCGTCCTTCAGTGCGCTGCCGACAGCAAGCATGGGTTATGACCGCGGTCATAACAAGCTCCGCGCCCCTTCAATACATCGGGCCTCTCCCGCTCTGTTGACACCCTCCAGTCGCAACCCTATGTTCCATCGCGAGATAGATCCGATGAATTTCAGAGCCGAGCCGTCTGGAGGCGCCGTGTCCCATCCCTCCGTGCCCGATCCGTCCAGACGCTCCGTCCTCGCCACCGGATCAGCCCTGAGCGGCGCGCTGCTGACGGCGGGTCTGGCCGTCCCGCGGGCGTCGGCCGACGAGAGCGGGGCAACGGCGTCCGCACCGTATCCCTCGCACACCTCCGACCCCTGGCGCTCCGTTCTCGAGGACGCGGACATGGTGTGGCAGCGGATGCCGACGGCCTGGTACGAAGGCCCCTTCCTCGGCAACGGCTTCCTCGGCTCCGGCATCTACGTCGAGCCGGGCGCCACCGCGACGGCCGTGCGCTTCAACGTCCAGCACTCCGAAGTCCAGGACCACCGCCCCGAGTTCGGTTCCCTCTTCGGCCTGGCCCGGTTGCCGATCGGCCACTTCACCCTCGAGCCGGTGGGAGCGATCACCGGCATCGACTGGCGGTTGTCCCTGCGTGACGCCGAGTTGACCGGCACACTGACCACCGAGAAGGGCAGCTTGGCGCTGCGCGCCCTGGTCCACAACGACCGTTCGGTCCTGGCGGTGGAAGTGACGCCGAGCGAGGGCGAGCGCGGCTTTCGCTGGGTCTTCCATCCCGCCGACGCGATCAGCCCACGAGCCGCCTTCAAACCGCTCCCGGACGGCTACCAGGGCAACCCTCCCGCCCAGGTCGCCGACCACGACGGAGTCAGCGCCGCCGTCCAGCCGTTGCTGTCGGGCGGGCAGCACGTCACCGCGTGGCGCCAGCGCTCTGCCGGCCGGAGCCGGACGCTGTACGTACACGTCGCGCACTCCTATCCGCAGACCACGGCCCTGAACCGGGCACTCAGGACGATCCGCACGACCGCCCGACTTCCCTACGACGCCCTCGCGCTCACCCACCGCGCCTGGTGGCACTCGTACTACCGCAAGAGCTTCCTGTCCCTGCCCGACGCCCGCATCCAGCGTTTCTACTGGATCCAGCTGTACAAGGCCGCCTCCGCCGCCCGCCGCGACGCCCCCGTGATGGCCACCAGCGGACCCTGGCTGGAGCCGACCCCGTGGCCCAACACCTGGTGGAACCTCAACGCCCAGCTCGAGTACTGGCTCATCCACGGCTCCAACCATCTCGAACTCGACGCCATCACACGGGCGTTGAGCGAATACCGGGACAATCTCGCCGCCGAGGTGGCGCAGCCGTACCGCAGCGACTCGCTCGGCATCCCCCGCACCACCGATCCCCACCTGGTCAACGGGGCGGCCAGCCCGCTCATGGGCTACGGCGTCGGCATCCCGGGCCAGGACCCGCCCACCCCCGAAGTGGGCGATCTGACCTGGGCGTTGCACAACGTATGGCTCAGCTACCGCCACACCATGGACACCTCCATCCTGCGAGACGTCCTCTTCCCTCTCCTTCGCAAGGCGATCAACTACTACCTGCACTTCCTCGAGCCCGGCCCGGACGGCAGACTCCACCTGCCCGCCACCTTCTCCCCTGAGTACGGCGGCGACTCCCGGGACTGCAACTACGACCTGATGCTGCTGACCTGGGGCTGCCGCACCCTCGTCGAATCGGCCGAACTCCTGGGCGTCGACGACCCCTTGGTGCCCCGCTGGCGGGAGGTGCTGGCGAAACGGGTGCCGTATCCCACGGATGCGAACGGCTTCATGATCGGTGCGGACATCCCGTTCGCGAAGTCGCACCGCCACTACTCGCATCTGCTCGCGGTCTACCCGCTCTACGAGGTGACCGGCCGGACCCCGGACGAACGCGCCCTGATCGAGAAGTCACTGGCCCACTGGGTCGGCTTCGAAGGCGCCCTGCAGGGCTACACCTTCACGGGCGCGGCCTCGATGTCGGCGCTGCTGGGCAAGGGCGACGACGCCTTGCACTACCTCGACGAACTCATGACCCGCTTCATCCAGCCCAACACCATGTACCAGGAGTCGGGCCCGGTGATCGAGACACCCCTGTCGGCGGCCCAGTCGCTGCACGACATGATCTGCCAGTCCTGGGGCGGCACCATCCGGGTCTTCCCCGCGCTGCCCGCCGCCTGGGCGGACCTGGTCGTGCACGATTTCCGCACCCAGGGCGCCTTCCTGCTCGGCGCCCGCCGTCAGTCCGGCACCACCCGCTGGGTCCGGCTGCACAGCGAGGCCGGCGCTCCCTGCGTCGTACGGCACGGCATCGACGGGCCGGTCGAGGTGCGCGACGAACGGGGGCGCCCCCTCCGGTACGCGCAAGCCGGCGACGGAGCGATCAGGATCGCGCTGCACAAGGGCGAGACCGCGCTCATCACCGCGCGCGGTGACCACCCCGACCTGACCATCACTGCCGTACGACCGAATCAGGACGCACCACGCTGGGGGCTGCCCGCGTAGGCAACCGCCGATTCCTCATGCTCGCCGCGGCAACCCCACCCGACGCCCCAGCCCGAACTCCTCAGCCTGATCGTCACTGACCACCGCGAAGGTTCCCGAGGGCACGTGGGGCAACGCGGCGACACGAGACGCCACGTCCAGAAGCGCGTCTTCGTCGGCTCCGGTGACGACGAAGACGTAGACGTCCCCGTATTCCTCCCCGTCATCGAAGACCTCCACCGCGCTCTGCTCTTCGAGGTCCTCCAAGAAGCCCTCTATCTCTTCGATCCAGGGGACGATCACAGCAGCCGACGCTCGAGCCAACTTCACCGCACCTTCACATCCCGTCGACGGGTGTTCCGCTGTGTGCCGGGCACCCGGGGTGCACGGAAGGCGATGGAGGGTGGCGTTGTGATCGTCGTGGCGGTGTTGGTGGTTCCTCTGCTGGGTGGGCTGTTGCTGGTCATGGACCGTGTCGAGGACTGGGTGACCGCGGCGCCCGGCCCCCCGCGGCACGCGCATGCGCGGCGTCATCTGAAGCTGATCCCCGGCGGGTTGCAGAAGTCTCGTGACGTGCCCGCGCCGGAGTCGGCACGGCGTGAGCCGGACGCGGCCTGAGGCCCCGACACCCGCGTTCACTCGACACGGTGAGCCCGCGGTAATCCGGGCGCGGCGGGGTAATGGGACGTCGATCAGCCCCCGTTGAGAAGGAGCCGACGATGACTGATGACGCCTACCTGTTCCTGCTCGGCGACATCTCCGCGCCGCTCGGGGTGACCCCGGCGGCCGTCGGTGACCTCGCCTGCATGGAGACGCCCGCCGTACGCGCATGGCTGGACGCACAGAAGAGCACGCCGACCTCTCCGCATCTGCGGCTGCTGCCGCCGGAGGAGACCGGGTCCATTCCGGAGGGGACCGAGCGGCTGCCCGTCCCGCTCAGCGAGGAGGAACTGAGCCGCGTCCGCCACCACTTGACACCCGAGCCGCTCGCCCAGGTCGAGCAGGAGCTGCTCGCCTACCGCGACTGCTCCGACGGCCGCGACAACCTCATCGGACGGGCCCTCGCCGCCGGCGTCCCGCCGCACCGCATCGTCGAACTGACCGGAGTGGATCCCGCGACGGTCACGGAGGCGGCGCGCGGCTGACGACACGCCCGCCTCGGCCGCCCTCGGCCTCAGCCGAACCGGCCGTACCCGGATCAGTGGTGGACCGCCGTCGCCGTGGACGGCTGCTCCGCCTCGGCCTGGGCGGTGCCTCCGGGGTGGCGCAGCGCGCAGAAGTAGCCGATGCCCAGGGCGATGGCCATGCCGTAGAAGACCCACTGGTTGGCCTCGGCGAAGTCCATGCGAATCGTCGACATCGCATCCCGCATCATCGTCGCCGCCGTACCGGAACCGGTGGGCTGTCGCGCGTCACCGTTGCCCGCGATCACTTCCGCGGCGTCCTGCGCCACGGAGTGCGCGGCGGCCGAGGACAGGCCGCGGGCGGTGAGGCTGTGCACGACGTTGTCGGTCATGGCGTGGTTCAGCACGGTTCCGAAGACGGCCAGACCGATGCTGGCGGCGTAGTTGCGGACGGTCTGGGTGATGCCGGTGACCTCGCCGTAGGTGGCGTCGATGGAGCGGTTGACGGCGTCCGTCGAGGCGGGGGCGAGGATGAAGCCGATGCCGGCGCCCGCGAGTGCCGCGTAGGGCCACTGGTCGTGCATGGACAGGTCGGTGAGTTTGCCCGCCCACAGGGCGAAGCCGACGGCGCCGACCACGCAACCGATCTTCATGGCCGGTCGTGCGCCCTGCTTGTCGAGGATGCGGCCGCCCCACTGGGAAGCGATCGCGAACCCGGCGAAGACGTAGAGAAGGAACAGTGCGGCCTGGTTGGGGGAGGCGCTGAGGGAGACCTGGGCGTAGACGGAGGCGAAGAAGAACAGCGGGACGAACGCCAGCATCGCGAAGAACAGCACCAGCGAGTCGACTGTGAAGGCGCGGTCGCGGAAGACCGCCAGGTTGATCAGCGGATGACGGGTCCTCAGCTCGTAGCGGCAGAACACGGCCAGTACGGCCAGACCGCCGATGATGCACCCCCAGGTCGCGGCGCTGTCCCACCCCCAGGCCGACGCCTGCTGGAAGCCGAGCACGCTCAGACCCATGCCGGCTGCGACCAGTACGGCGCCGACGACATCCAGTGTCTCGTCGCGGCGGCGGTCCGAGATATGGGCGAGGGCGGTCAGGATCAGGGCGACGACGGCGACCGGCACGTTGACCCAGAAGATCGCGCGCCAGGTCCAGGACGTCAGCCAGCCACCGAGCAGCGGGCCCAGCGCGGTGAGGGCGCCGGTCAGTCCGAAGAACAGGGCGAGGGCCCGGCCGCGGCGCCGGACGGGGAAGACCGCCACGACCACCGCCAGCGCCGCGGGAAAGAGCAGCGCGGCGCCCAGCCCCTGGGTGGCCCGGAAGACGATCAGCCAGGTCAGCGCGTAGTCGCCCTTGGGGACACAGCCGCACAGCACCGAGGAGACGACGAAGACCAGGGTGCCGATGACCACGACACGGCGTGGGCCGAACAGGTCGGCGAGGCGTCCGCCGAGGGCGAAGAAGGCCGCCAGGGCCAGCAGATAGGCGTTGACCACCCATCGCATACCCGACGCGGTCAGGTGCAGCTCGTAGACGATGTCGGGTGCCGCGATGGACACGATCGTCTGGTCGATGAAGGTCATCGCCACCGCGAACATCATGGCGGCGAGAGCCAGTGACTGGGAGGGCGCGGGAGCGGCGTGAGCGGCCCTGCTCCCGGCGCGTTCGGTGTTTCTACCGATCACCCGACCAGGATGCGCCCACGGTCCCGATACCGCATCCGATACGTTCTCGACCTGCGGATTTTCACTGTTCCAGGATGACGATCGCCTGCACCGCGCGGCTCAGCACCACCACGCCCGTGACGATCAGGAGGGCGCCCAGCGCGGCCGGCGCCAGCCACCAGCCCGTGCGGATCTCCTCGTCGAACAGCACGACGCCGAGCGCGAGGCTCACCGTCGCGTCGCCGATGGTCAGCGCCGGCTGGGACGCGGCCAGCGGGCCGACCTGCAGGGCGTTCTCCAGCAGGAGCACCGCCATGACTCCGGCAAGGGCGAAGCCGTAGGTCTGCCAGGAGGTGAGGAAGGCCGTGAGGCCGTGGTCGGCGAAAGTGCCCGTCGCCGTTTTGAGTAGGGCGGCCGTGACGGCGTTGGCGATCGCGGCGGCGGCCCCCAGGAGAGCGGCCCGCACCGCTGCGGGGCGGCCTTGGCCGGACAGCAGGACGGCGACCGCCACCGCCCCCAGGCAGGGGCCGAGGCCGACGATCCATCGCGCCGGCGAGGCCTGGTCGGTGGCCCCGTGCGGGGCGGCCGAGGCGAGGACCAGCGCCAGGCCGGCCACCACGGCGCTCACTCCCCACCAGCCCCAGGCCGGCAGCCGTCGGTGCATCAGCGGCGCGGCGATCATGAGGGCGAAGGGCAGCTCCAGGATGAACAGCGGCTGGACCAGGGCCAGGGGGCCGTTGACCAGTGCCAGGCTCTGGAAGAGCGCGGCGCCGATCACGCCGGCCATGCCGATCACCCAGGCGGGCCGACGGACCAGTTCCCCCAGCAGGCGCAGCCCCCGTCTGTCGGCGGTGGAGGCCGCCTTGCGCTGGAAGGCGGTGCCCATGGCATTGCTCGCGGCGCCCGCGACGGCGAAGACAGCGGCGAACTCGATCATGCGGCGCCTCGGCTGGCAGGTACAGGGCTCTGTCCGGTTTCCCCTTCTGGCCTCAAGCAGCCCTCAGCCTACGAGGCGGCCGGTGCTCGGGCATGCGGGATGTTGCCGAAGTCTGCATGGCGTCCCCCAACGGGGCACCCTGGTGGGTATGGGCAAGAGCGCACTGATCGTCATCGACATGATCAACACCTATGATCACGCCGACGCCGACCTGCTGCTGCCCTCGGTCACGGAGGTCGTACCACGGGTGGCCGCGCTGCTGGAGCGAGCCCGCGACAACGACGTACCCGTCATCTACGTCAACGACAACTTCGGCGAATGGCGCTCGCACCACGGCGAACTCCTCGACAAGGCCCTGTCCGGTCCGCACGCGGCACTCGTGGAACCGCTCGTGCCCGACGACCGCTCCCTCTTCGTCGTCAAGGCACGCCACTCGGTCTTCTTCGAAACCCCGTTGAACTATCTGCTCTCCCAACAGGGCATCGACCACCTGGTGTTGTGCGGGCAGGTCACCGAGCAGTGCATCCTCTATTCGGCGCTGGACGCCCACATCCGCCACTTCGGCGTGACCGTTCCCCGGGACGCGGTGGCCCACATCCACGGCGACCTCGCCCAGGCCGCACTGCGCATGATGGAACGCAACATGGGCGCCCAGGTGCGTGACGGCGACGATCTGTGGCGCGGCTGAGCACAGCCTGCCCCCTTCGCGTTCCAGGACCGTGGTCGTGTCAGGACCCTCTGTAGTGATGAACTGCCCGTCCCCGGAGCGAGGTTGACGCGAGTTCCCCCTGAGGTGGATCATCCACTTCGCAGAAGCCGACGGACAGCGGCGCAGAGTTCGTGCAGAGGCGCGCGTACTCGTAGTCGGTCGACCACCTGACGCGCCGTCATATGTGCTGTCCGCCCGGCCGTTTCGATCTCTCTCAGGTCCGGGGGACCTTCATGACCACAAGCAGTACCGGACGCGGACACGCGTCCAAGCGTCGCCGTGTGAGCCTGTTGGCCGCGGTCGCGCTCGCCGTCGGGGGCGGCATAGCGGTGCCGATGACGGCACTGGCCACCGGTACGGCCGCGCCCGCGGCAACCGGTCTGCAGCAGGACTTCAAGGACGCCGCAGACGCGTATCACGTCCCGCGCCAGGTGCTGCTCGCGGTGGCGTACCAGGAGTCCGCCTGGGAAACCCATCCCGGGCAGCACAGCACGGACGGCGGCTACGGGCCGATGCACCTGACCGACGTCACCCCGGCCATGATGGCCGGCGGCGACGCGGGCGCGGCGGGCCGCGGCGATCTGACCAAGCTGGCCGCCGACCCGGCCCTGCACACCGTGCAGGCCGCCGCGAAGCTGACCGGCCTGTCGGCGCAGAAGCTGCGCACCGACCCGTCCGCCAACATCCGCGGCGGCGCGGCCCTGCTCGCCTCGTACCAGAAGGCCGCGACCGGCTCCACCTCAGCGGAGCCCGGCAACTGGTACGCGGCCGTGGCCCGTTACAGCCAGTCCACCCGGCGCCAGGGCGCCGAGGCCTTCGCCGACCGCGTCTTCGCCACCATGAAGAAGGGCGCCCACCGCACCACGACCGACGGCACACGCGTCTCCCTGACGGCCGACACCGATGTCCGCCCGGCCACCGGCCAGTTGGCGTCGCTGCACCTGAAGGCCGCGGCGGACGCCACCACCGAGTGCCCCACCACCGTCGCCTGCACCTTCGTCCCGGCGTCGCCGTCCAACGGCCAGGTCTCCAACCGCCCCGCCAACGGCATCCGGATCGACACCATCGTCATCCACGACACCGAGAGCTCCTACGACGCCGCCATCACCACTTTCGAGCAGGCGGGCGGCGCCGCGGCGCACTACGTGATGCGCTCCTCCGACGGCGCGGTCACGCAGATGGTCCCCACGAAGGACCTCGCCTTCCACGCGGGCAACTACTCCACCAACATGCACTCGATCGGCATCGAGCACGAGGGCTACGCCGCCCACGGCGCGACCTGGTACACCGAGGCGCAGTACGAGGCCACGGCCGACCTGGTGAAGTACCTCGCCGCCCGCTTCGGCATACCGCTGGACCGCGAGCACATCATCGGCCACGACAACGTCGCCGGCCCCAAGTCCTCCCTCGTCTCCGGCATGCACTGGGACCCGGGCCCGGGCTGGGACTGGAACCACTTCATGAACCTGCTCGGGGTGCACACCGGGCCCCGCGGCGTCGGTCCCGTCGGCTCGGTCGTCACCATCGCCCCGCGCTTCGACGCCAACCTGCAGACCGTCCAGATCTGCCCCTCCGACGACCCGACCGGCGCCACCACCGCCTGCACCGAGACGCAGCAGAAGGCGAACCTCGTCTACCTGCGAACCGAGCCCAGAGACACCGCCCCGCTCTTCGGCGACCAGGCCATCCACCCCGGCGCGGCCGGCACCGACCGCATCAACGACTGGGGCAGCACGGCCGTGGCCGGCCAGCAGTTCGTCGTCGCCGACCAGGACGGCGACTGGACCGCCATCTGGTACAGCGGCGCCAAGGTGTGGTTCTACAACCCGCACGGCTGCAATACCGCGCCGGCCCACGGCGTGAAGGTGATCACGGCGGCCGGCAGCTCCCCGGTGGCGGTGTACGGCTCCAGCTACCCCGACGCCTCCGAGTACCCCTCGGGTCTGTCGCCCTCCACGCAGGCTCCGCTGAGCATGTACACCGTCCCCACCGGCCAGGCCTACGTGGCGACCACCGCACCGTCCCTCACGGACGACTACTTCCCCTCCAGCGGGCGGGTCGTCACCGGCGCCAAGGCGATGTACACCATCCAGTACAACCACCGCGTCGCCCTCGTGTACGCGGCGGGCGTCACGGCCACGGACGCCTGACACCCGGCTGAGAGCACACCGACGGACAACCCCGGTGCCCAGGAGGTTCCCGCCTCCTGGGCACCGGTCGTACCCCGGGGCCCCGGGAGGACCTGTCCCCATGCGACCAAAGGGGCCGCCATCAGCCCGGCAGCGCCACCGGCTGGCCCGTGCGCAGTGACTCGTACGCCGCCAGTACCACCCGCAGGGACCGCAGGCCCGCCTCCCCGTCCGGGGCCGGGCGTCGGCCGGTGCGGGCGGTGTCGAGGAAGGCGTCCAGCATCGCCGCGTCCAGGTCGTCGCCCCCCGGTTCCCAGCGGGCGCGGGCGGTGGTGGTGTCGAAGCCGTCCAACAGCCGGGGGAAGGCGTCGAGTTCGACGATCGCCCGCTCGCCCACGCAGGTCAGCGTCAGACCGCCCCACGTCGGATGGTCCCGCGGGTGGCTCCAGCTGCAGTCCACGGCGGCCACCGTGCCGCCGGGGTAGCGGATGGTGACCAGTCCCGCGGTCTCCACGTCCAGGCCGAGGTCGGCGTCCAGGACGGCGTTGGCCTGGGCGTAGACCTCCGCGGCCTGTTCGCCGTCCAGGAGCACGTCCAGCAGGTCGGCGATGTGCACGGTGTGATCCATCAGCGCGCCGCCGCCCGCGAGTTCACGGCTGCCGAACCAAGGGCTCGAACGGGCCGGATTGCGGCCGTTGTTGGTGCCGTGGACGCTGATCACCCGGCCCAGCGAGCCGTCTGCCACGGCCCGGCGCAGCGCGGCGAAGGCGGAGCCGAAACGGACCGGGTAGGCGGTCATCAGGCCGACCCCGGCACGGGCACAGGCGTCGATGACGGCGCGGGCGTCGGCCTCGGTGGTGGCCAGCGGCTTCTCGCACAGCACATGGGCACCGGCCGCCGCGGCTCGTTCGACGAGGGCGCGGTGGCGGGCGTTCTCGCTGGTGACGACGACCGCGTCGAGCGGCTGGGCGAACACCTCGTCCCAGGTGGCGGCGTACGGCACGCCGAGCCGCTCGGCGACGGCCGGGCCGCGGTCCGGGTCGCCGGGCGGGGCGTCGGGGTCGGCTGCGACGAGATCGACGTCCTCGCGGTCGCGCAGCAGGGTGAGGTAGGTGGCGGCGTGGACGTGGGCGAAGGACAGAACGGCGACTTTCACGCGGGGCTCCCCTCGAGACGCACGGCCCGCCCGGTGCGCGCGGACACGGTGGCGGCTTCGGCGATGCGGACGGCCGCCACACCGTCTTCGGCGGTCACTCGAGGCTCGGGCCCGCGCCCAGTGAAGGCGGCGGCGAACTCGGCTATCTGAAGGGCGTACGGGGACTGGCCGAAGTCGCCCGACAGGATGCCGTCGGCCCCGGCGGCGTCCCGGTCGCTGCCGGTGACGCGCAGACCGGGGGAGGCCAGTGAGTCGTGGCTGAGGGTGCCACCGGTACCGGCGACGTGGAACGTGGTGCGGAACGGGGTGGCGGGCGGCGCCCACACACCCACCACCTGAGTGATCACCCCGCTCCCATGGGTGAGGACGGCGGTACCGGAGGCCACGGCCCCCTCGGGGGCGGGGGAGGTGAGATGGCCGCGTTGGTCGGCGTGGACCCGGACCACCTCGCCGAACAGCCAGCGCGCGATGTCGAAGTCATGGATCATCTGGTCGACGAGAATCCCTCCGGAGCGCTCCGGGTCGGCGAACCAAGGGCTCCAGGTGGGATAACGGCCGGTGCGGGTGAACCGGGCCACCGCGACGCGGCCCAGCGCACCGGCCGCGACCAGTTCGCGCAGCCGGGCGTAGGCCGGGAAGAACCGCACCACATGCCCGGGGTAGAGACGCAGTCGCGCGGACCGGGCGGTGTCGGCGATCAGTTCGGCGTCGGCGGTGGTGAGGGCCAGCGGCTTCTCGCACAGCACGTGCGCGCCGGCGGCCAGGGCGGCGAGCGCGATCTCGCGGTGCGTGTCGGTCGGGCTGCACACGTCCACCACGTTCGCCCCGGCGATCGCCTCCTGTCGCGTGCCGACGGCGGTGGCGCCGAAGTCGCGGGCCAGGCCGGGGGCGTGGCCGTCGGGGGCGTAGATGCGGACACGGGCGCCGAGCGCGGTCCAGGCGGGCAGATGGGTACGGGCGATGCCGCCCGCGCCGATCAGAGCCACGTCGAGTTCTGCCATCTGCTGCGAGCCTCCTAGCCCTTGAGGGCGCCGCTGAGCACGCCGTTGATGAAGTGCCGCTGGAAGAAGAGGTAGACCAGGACGACGGGCGTGATGACGATGAGCGTCGCCGCGGCCAGCAAGGGCACGTCGACGTCGAACTGCCCGGTGAAGAAACCGAGTCCGGCCGGGGCCGTCCGTCTGCTCGGGTCCTGGATCAGGATCAGCGGCAGCAGGAACTGGTTCCAGCTCCACACGAAGTACAGCACGCCGAGCGTGGTGACGGCAGGCCGGGAACTGGGCATGAGCACCCGCCACAACGTCGTCCAGGACGAGGCCCCGTCCAGCCGGGCGGCCTCGATGAGGCTGCGCGGCATGGTCGCGAAGTGCGCCCGCATCCAGAACACGCCGAAGGGCATGAAGGCGGCGATCTCCGCCAGCGCCAGCCCCGGCACGGTGTTGGTCAGTCCGAGTGCCCGCAGGTCGTAGTAGAGCGGGATGACGGTGACCTCGGTCGGGATGGACAGGCCGAGGAGCAGGTAGGCGTAGAGCTTTCCGCCGCCGGGGACGTCCATGGTGGCCAGCGCGTACCCGGCGAGCGTGGCGCACAGCACGGCGGCCGGGACGACCGCGAGAGCGATCACCGTGCTGGAGCGCAGCAGCGGCCCGAACCCGGCGCGGGACCAGGCGTGTACGAAGTTCTCCAGATGGATGCCGTGTGTCGGCAGCGCCAGCCCGGTCAGCGGTGTCCCGGCGGGCTGCACCGAGGCCAGCAGGAGCGACAGGAACGGTACGAGGACGGCGGCGCAGAAGAGTGCCAGTACGGCCGGTGCGGCGAGCCCTTTGGCCCTGTGGGTCGTCACGGGGCCTCCCGGGCAAGGCGGTTGATGACGAGGACGGCGACGGAGATGACCGCCGTCAGGACGACCGCGAGCGCGCCGGCCAGGCCCACCTGCCCGCCGCCGAAGGCGAGACGGTAGATGAGGATGCCGGGCACGACGGTGCTGTTGCCGGGGCCGCCGCCGGTGGTGATGTAGATGAGGTCGAAGCTGGACAGCGCCGCGATCACGGTGATGGACAGCGCGACGGCGATCTCCGGTCGCAGCAGGGGCACCGTGATGGACCAGAACTCCCGCACCGGGCCCGCGCCGTCGACCCGGGCGGCCTCGTGGATCTCCTGGTCGATGCGCTGCGTGCCGGAGAGGAACAGCACCATGCACAGTCCGGCCACCACCCAGGTGCCGATCAGCCCCACGGCCGGAAGCGACCAGCTGAAGCTGCCCAGCCACGAGTCGGCGAACCGGCCCAGGCCCACCGCGCGCAGCACCTGGTTGAGGGTGCCGTCCTCGGCGTACACCCAGCGCCAGATGATGGCGACCGCGACCAGCGGCACGACCTGCGGCAGGAACAGCAGCGTACGGACGGCCACCGTGCCGCGGCGGCCGGAGCGGCGGGCGACGATGGCCGCCGAGACCAGGCCGACGCAGATGGGCAGGACGGAGAAGAACAGGATGAGCGCGTCGGCATGCCAGGCCGCCGCGCGCAGCTGTGGATCGCTGAAGACCTTGCGGTAGTTGGCGATCCCGGTGAAGGACGGCAGGGTCACACCGTCCCAGTCGAACAGGGACAGGTAGGCGGTGTGCAGGGCGGGCAGGACGGCGAAGAGCGTGTACGGCAGCAGGGCGGGCAGCACGTACAGCAGGGCCGTGGCACGGCGCCCTCGCCGTGCGCCGGGCCGCCGGCCGGCCCGGGCGCGGGCGTGGCCGGTGGGCGCGGGCCGGGGACGGTGGGTGGTGACGGCCATCAGCTGTGGTACTGGTCGAAGTCGGACTGGAGGTTGGCCAGGAACTTCTCCACGCTCACCTTGCCGCCGGCCAGCAGCTGCAGTTGCGTGGTGAGGGTGTCGGGCATGGTCGGGCTGGAGGCGTTCTGGACGAACGGCTCGAGGCCGGAGTCCTTCGCGATGCCCTGCCAGCTGGTGGCGACGTCGCCGAGCAGTCCGCGCTGCTGCGGCATGGAGGAGGCGTCGGGGGCCATGAAGCCGGACTTGGCGATGATGGGCGCGGCTTCGGTGCTCGCGCAGAAGTCCAGGAAGGCGGTGGCCGCGGCGGCGTGCTTGGTGTTGCCGGCGACGCAGTAGTAGACGCCTGCGCCGGTGGTGTGCAGGGTGCCGCCCTGGTCGGCGGGCGGCGCGTTGAACATGCCCGCGTCGTCGCCGAGGCCCTTGGCGACGGCGGCCGCGGCCCAGTTGCCGCTGATGCGGAAGACGCCGGTGCCCTTGGCGAAGGCCGCCGTGGCGTCGTTGTCGCTGACGCCGTTGACCTTCGGTGTCACATAGCCCTTGTCCACCCAGCGTTTGAGGGTCGCGGTCGCGGCGACGGCCTCCGCTCCGGTGATCTTGGCTCCCTTGTGGCCGTAGGCCCAGGCCTGGCGGTCGGCCGGCTTCATGTAGACGGAAAGGAGCACGTTGAAGGGGTGGTTGAGGCCACCGTCGAGGTTGCCGGTGACGAGCGCGGTCTCACCGGCCGCCTTGGCCTTGGCGAACATCGCCTCCAGGTCGGCGATTGACGCCGCCGGTACGGTGATGCCGAGCTTCTTCGCCTTGGCCTTGTTGTAGTAGACGCCCTCGAAGGACAGCCCACCGGACACGCCGTACAGGGCGCCGGTTCCGGTGGTCCGGCCGTCGGCGGTGAAGGTGATCTGGTCGAGGCCGGGGAACTTGCCGGGCCAGCCGTACGCCTTGCTGTAGGCGCCGACATCGAGCAAGAGCCGTCCCTTGACCAGGTTGTTCATGCCGGAGACGAACTGGGCGATGTCGGGTGCGCTGTCCGCGGACATCGTGGTGTTGATGCTCTTGAGGTAGTCGTCCCAGCCCGTGTACTGGCGCTTGAAGGTGATGTTGGGGTACTTGGCGTGAAAGGCCGCCATCAGTCCGGGCGTCATGGTGGTGTCGTCCGCGTCGGCGATGACCAGGGTGATCTTCTCGGTCGGGACGGCGGTGGCGGCGGGCCCGGACGCGCCGCTGCTCGCGGACGACTTGGCCCCGGGGGTCAGGGAACTGCCGCACGCGGCGAGCAGGGTGGTGCCGGCGGCGGCGAGGAAGACGCGTCTGGGCAGATGGGTCGGGAGATGCGGGCGACTGTGGCTCATGGCGGTGTCTCCTGGAACGGCGGAGAGGGTTGCCGGGGCGCCGGGTGGGGCCGGTCCGGGGCGAAGGCCGTGGGAAGGCGGAAGCTGCGCAGGGTCGAGCACTGCACAAGGCTTTTAATAAAGCAGTTGTGTTTTATAATCGGCATGGCGCCGTGGGGCGTCAAGACGTCACGAGGTATGAGGAGGTGGCAGTGGCGCAATCGGACCCGGAGGCCGTCTGGCCGCTGAGCGGAGCAGCGCAGCCGGGGGCACCGAGCGCACCGGCCGTGGTCGCGGTGGCGGATCTGCGGGCGACCAACGCTGCGGCCGTACTCGCCGTCGTCCGTTCGGCGGACCCGCACCCGCGCCTGTCCGAACTGGCCGGGGCCACCAACCTCTCCCGCCCCACGGTCGAGGTGATCACCGAGGAACTCGCCGACTGCGGACTGATCGAGGTCGCACCCGCCCTGTCCGCCCGCGGTCAGCGCTCGCCCGGCCGCCCGGCCCGCCGTTTCCGCTTCCGGGCGCACGCCGGGTTCGTCGTCGGCGTCGACGTCCGTCCCCGATCCCTCACCGTCTGCCTGGCCGACCTCGACGGCGAACCCGTCGCGGTGCGGCGCCGGAGGGTCCGCGCCGAACTCACCGGCGCGGCCCGGGCCCGCGCGGTCACGGAAGTGATCGACGAAGCCATGGCCGAGGCCGGCGCCGACACGGCCCGGGTCTGGGCCGCCACCGTCGGCACCCCCGGCCTCGTCGACCGCGCCAACGCCCGCGTCCGCCAGGCCGACAACCTCCCCACCTGGGCCGACACCGACATCGTCGGCATCCTCCGCGACCACCTGCACTGCCCGGTCGCCGTGGAGAACGACGCCAACCTCGCCGCCCTCGGAGAGCAGTGGCGAGGAGTCGGCCGGACCTCGCCCGCCGTGCGGGTCGAGGAAGAGGGCGCAGGCGAACGACCGGCCGTCGAGTCACCGCCCGGAGGGCGTCGGCCCACGACGGCGGCCGAGCGACCCGCGGACTCCTCGACGCGCCGGCAGGAAGAGGAACCGCCGGCCGACCTGACCCGCGAGTCCATCGGCGCGATGGTCGACGAGATGGTGTTCGTGCTGCTCGGCGAACGCCTCGGCGCCGGAGTCATCACCGGCGGCCGACTGCTGCGAGGTCACCACGGGGCAGCCGGAGAGATCGGCTTCATCCGCTTCCCGGGCCCGCCCGACACCTCCGACTCCCTCGGCTCACCGGACACCCCCGGGCTGGAACCACTGCCCGCCGCCGTCGTCACGGCCGCCGCGGCCGGAGAGGCGGACGCCGTCAACGCCGTCGAGTCGTACGGCCGACGGCTCGCCGAAGGCATCGCCCCGGTGCTCCTCGCCCTCGACCCGGCCCTGGTCGTCATCGGCACCAGCCAGTTCCCCACCCCCGAGACCGCTGCCGCCGCCGACATCCTGCTGACGGCCGCCCGCCGGCACGCACACACGCTGCTGGTCGACCCGCCGCACTGGCAGCTGTCCGCCCTCGGCGACGACGGCGTCCTGACCGGCGCTGTCCGCTTCGCCCTCTCCTCCGTCGAGGTCGTCCTGCGTACCCGCCCGACAAGCCTGGTCGCGCGGGTACGACAGGACGGTGCACCGGGGTGACCCCGGGCCCGGCCCTGCCTCCCAGGGGTTGCCGACAGCGCGGGAGCGGATATTCGCTCACCGCTCGGGTAGGACAGTGGTCCAGCGGTCCGCTCGAAGGGACGTGACGTGCAGGGACTGGTCCGCGTGTCGGTCAGCGGGGAGATCGTCGTGGCCAAATACGGGGATCTGATCGACGACGTACTGGAGGAGCCGCTGTACTGCCCCCGTTGCGGTCGCACTACGGGGCTGATCCTCGTGGCTCGCGGGCGCGAGGCGTACCTGGAGTGCGCAGCGGGCCACGAATGGACCGACCCCGAGGTGGCCGCCTGTGGGGTACGGCAACTGCTCCACCTGGGGGCGCAGGGCGCGGAGGGCCGATTTCCGGGCGCGGCGGTCAGGATCGACATGCTGCCGCGGATCACCGAGGACCGGACCCTGTACCCGCCCCCGCCCGACGCCCCCGAGCGTCAACTGCGCTGGGAGGGCCGGGTGGTGACCACGACCGGCATCGCACCGCTCACCGACTGCCTCCACTGGGCACGGCGACTGTGCGTCTGGGCGGTGCCGACCGACGGAGACGTCTACGAGTGGCTGTACCCGCCCGCGGGCGGCAACGCCCTCGACGCGCACATGACCGTCGTCCTCGTGGCCCTGGCCCTCTACGCGGCCTGCGCCGAACAGGAGCTGCCCCGCTGCGACCAGGTGCCGCTGAGCCAGGCGCTGGACCTGCTGTCGAGTGACGCACTGCGCCGGGTACGGCCCGCTGGCGTGGGCGGTCGGCTGCGGGTGACCGACGTCCACCGGCTCGCGACCGCGTCCCCGGAGACCTTCGAGCGGTGGCGCCGGGCCGCCCACCGAGTGCTCGACGCGAACCTCGACGACCGGGATCCGGTTCTCCTGGCGGACCGCAACAGGTATCTGCCCACCATGGCTGACGACCTGACCTGGTACGCCGAACAGCCCTGACGGTGTCGGTGATGCGACTCCGGCACACGCGCTTCTGCATTCCGACGAGCCGCCCCAGCGAAGTCCTGCGAGTGAACGGCCCTTCGCAGCCCAAGAGTTCTCGTCTCGTTGCCTGCAGGGCAGGGGCCCACCGGGGTGTGTCGTGGTACGACAGGTTTGCCGAACCAGGGGACAGCAGACGGGGGTTGAGCATGGGGGCGGAGAATATCGATGATGTCGTGAACGGACTTGCCGACATCGTGCGGGACGCCGGCCGCGCCGGTGACCGGATCGGGTACTTCGCGGCGCTGTACCGGCAGGTGACCGTTGAGGTCCGTTCAGCCATCCAGGCCGGGCAGTTCGAGGACGGCGCCCGCATGGACCGCTTCGACACGCACTTCGGCAACCGCTACTTCGAGGCGTACGACGCCTGGCGCCGGGACCAGAGCGGTCCGCGCTGCTGGCGCGAGGCGTTCGGGCTGCTCAAGGACGACGACACCATCATCGTCCAGCACCTGATACTCGGCGTGAACGCACACATCAACCTCGACCTGGCCGTCGCCGCCGCGCGCACCAGCCCCGGCCAGGACATCCACGCGCTGCGACACGACTTCCTGCTGATCAACGACATCCTCGGGCGGGTGGTGCTGGCCGTGCAGGACTCGGTCGACGCCCTGTCGCCCTTCATGTCGTTGCTGGACAAGGTCGGAGGCCGCACCGACGAGCGGATCCTCGACTTCAGCATCCGCCAGTCGCGCGAGGAGGCGTGGTACAGCGCCGTACTGCTGGCCGGCCAGAGCGATCAGGAGCGTGAGGCCACCATCGAACGGCTCGACATCCGGGCGGCCGTGCTGGCACGGCTGATCGCGCGGCCAGGTGGTCTGGTTCGGCCGGTTCTGGAGCTGATCCGGCACACCGAAAGCGATGACGTACCGGCCGTGATCACGCACCTCGACCAGGCCATGGAGCACGCTTCGGCCGGTTGAGAGGCGCCTTCACGCCGATCCGTACCCCGCGGCTCCGTCCGTGCGGTCCTCCCCGCTCTTTCGGGCGTCAGACCTGTACGCGGCCGGCGCGGGGGACCGGCCTCGCGGGCGTAGCGACCGGCGTCGCCGGCCTGTTCGCCCGCTGACGGCCCCAGCGACAGCCCCCCGCTCTCCGCTCCGAGGGACGGGGGCTCTGCCGTGCTTGACCTATTCGCTCCGGGTGTTCTGCCCACGATGCTTGGTGATCGGGGTCGCAGGAGCCCTCTCGTGCTCGATGCCGGACGCCTCCTCTCCCCACGACCGCGCAGAGAGCCCGGACCTCGCCGTCTACGATGAAACGCGCGCCGGTACCGGAGGCCTCGCGCTCCGGAAGCGAAGGGAGCGGTCGTGCGTCAACGGGGTGAGCTGAAGGCGGAGATCATGGACCGTCTCTGGCACAAGGAAGGCCGGGCCTGGGTGTACACGCCCACCTGCACTCGCCGGCAGTACACGGCGTCCCTGATGCACGAGGCGCTGGGCAGCGCTCCGGACCCGGCCGGGACCCTGGTCGGTTTCCTGGAAGAGATGACGCCGGATGAGACGCAGGCGCTACGCTCGGCTCTCCGAAGGGCGAACAGGCGGAGTGGGGCATGATCACAGCCGTGGCGCTGGCCGGATACGCGGTGCTGGTGGGCGCCGTGGCGCCACCCCTGCTGACGCGGGCGCAATGGACTCATCATGCGCCGACCGCCGCGGTTCTGGCCTGGCAGGCGCTCATGGCCACGTTCGTCGTCGCCACCGCCCTGGCTGTCTACCACCTGGCGCTCACCGAGCAGCACGTGCACGACGGGCTGGTCGGACTGCTCACCGCGTGCGGCCTGGCCGCCGACGCGCCCACGAGTGACGGACCGCCCAGCCTCGGTGACGTGCTGGTGCTCGCCGCTCCTGTGGCTGTCCTCCTGCTGCCGGTGGGCTGGCTCGTCCGCTGCGCCTGGCGGGCCCGGCGTGCCCGCTGGCGTCAGTTGGACATGCTCGCTCTCGTCGGCAGGCAATCCCCGAAGTACGGTGCCACGATCGTGGAATACGAGATTCCGGCCGTGTACTGCCTGCCGGGCCGCCGCTCCCGTGTGGTGGTCACCAGCGGTGCGCTGGACACCCTCTCCGAAGTCCAGCTGCGCGCCGTGCTCGAACACGAACGGGCTCATATCGCCGGGCGGCACCATGTGCCGAAGGTCCTGGTCGACGCCTTTTCCCGTGCCTTTCGGGGTCTTCCGCTGGCCCAGCACGCCAAGGAGCAGACGCACCTGCTGTTGGAAATGATCGCCGACGACCGTGCCCTGCGGTACCACTCGAGGGATGCGCTGGCCAGCGCCATGTACGAGGTCGCGGCGGGGCGGGCACCTCATGGGGCCCTGGGGGCCGGCGGATCGGGCGCCCTCATCCGGCTGCGCCGTATTCTCACGCCGCAGCCCAGGCCGAACCGTGCGACGTGGCTGGGCATCCTGGCGGCCACGATCGTGGCTCCCTTGCTGCCCCTGCTGCTGGCATGCGGGCCCTGACTCACCTGACCAGGGCCCGCACATCCCTCAATTGCGCTCTCGCGCAGCAGGATCACCTCGCCGGGAACCCCCGACCGCCTTCCTGAAAGACGCCGGGGAGCCAGCGCAACGAGCGGGGGCTTCCGGAGTTCCATGAGGTGTCGTAGTCACCCTACTCTTTAATTACTAAGCAGACTAGTTGCATGGCGGATTGCATGACACGTCGCGCTCCGTCGGAACCGTTGTCCACGGGTGGAACACAGCGAGGCGCCCGGTCGTGATCCGGGCGCCTGTGCCAACAGGGTTTAGCCGAGGCCTACTTGAAGGCGCGCAGCCGCAGGCTGTTGGTGACTACGAATACCGACGAGAACGCCATCGCGGCTCCGGCGATCATCGGGTTGAGCATGCCGAGGGCGGCCAGGGGGATCGCGGCGACGTTGTAACCGAAGGCCCAGAAGAGGTTGCCCTTGATGGTGGCCAGGGTCTTGCGGGACAGGCGGATGGCGTCCGCGGCCACGCGCAGGTCGCCGCGGACGAGGGTCAGGTCGCCGGCCTCGATCGCCGCGTCTGTGCCGGTGCCCATCGCCAGGCCCAGGTCAGCGGTTGCCAGGGCGGCCGCGTCGTTGACACCGTCGCCGACCATCGCGACCGAACGGCCCTCTGCCTGCAGGCGCCTCACGACGTCCACCTTGTCCTGGGGCAGGACCTCGGCGATCACCTGGTCGATGCCGACCGCGCGGGCGACCGACTCGGCGACGAGCTGGTTGTCGCCGGTCAGCAGAACGGGCTCGAGGCCCAGCCGGCGCAGTTGGGCGACGGCTTCCGCGCTGGTCTCCTTGATGGCGTCGGCCACGGTGAGCACACCGCGGGCCTCGCCGTCGAAGGCCACCGCGACCGCGGTACGGCCCTCCGCCTCCGCCGCGGCCTTCGCCTGGGCGAGTTCGCGGGGCAGTTCGATGGCCCACTCCTTGAGCAGCTTTTCGCGTCCGACCAGGACCGCGTGTCCGTCGACGACGCCCTGGACGCCGAGTCCGGCGACGTTCTCGAAGTTCTCCGGGACCGGCAGGCTGCCGGCCCGCTCGATCGCCCCTGTGGCGATGGCCTGGGCGATCGGGTGCTCGGAGGAGTGCTCCAACGCACCCGCGAGGCGGAGCAGTTCCTCCCTGTCCGCTCCCTTGGCGACGTGGACGTCCTGCAGGGTCATCCGGCCGGTGGTCACGGTGCCGGTCTTGTCCAGGACGACGGTGTCGACGCGGCGGGTCGATTCCAGGACCTCGGGGCCCTTGATGAGGATGCCGAGTTGGGCGCCGCGGCCGGTGCCGACCATGAGTGCGGTCGGGGTGGCCAGGCCCAGGGCGCAGGGGCAGGCGATGATCAAGACCGCGACTGCGGCGGTGAAGGCGGCGGTTGTCTCGCCGGTGACGAGGATCCAGGTCAGCAGGGTGCCGAGGGCGAGGAGGATGACGATGGGGACGAAGACGGCGGAGATGCGGTCGGCGAGGCGCTGCACGGCCGCCTTGCCGTTCTGCGCGTCCTCGACGAGCTTCGCCATCCGGGCGAGTTGGGTGCCGGCGCCGACGCGGGTGGCCTCGACGACGAGTCGCCCTCCGGCATTCACGGTGGCGCCGGTGACCGGGTCGCCGACGGCGACGTCGACCGGCAAGGACTCCCCGGTGAGCATGGAGGCGTCCACCGCGGAGGCGCCCTCGACGACGGTTCCGTCGGTGGCGATCTTCTCGCCGGGGCGTACGACGAACCGGTCGCCGACCGCCAACTGGCCGACGGGAATGCGTATCTCCTTGCCACCGCGCAGCACGGCCACGTCCTTGGCGCCCAGCTCCATGAGCGCACGCAGGGCCGCGCCCGCCTTGCGCTTGGACTTCGCCTCCAGGTACCGGCCGGCGAGGATGAACGCGGTCACACCGGCTGCGGCCTCCAGGTAGATGCTGGAGGAGCCGTCGGTGCGGGAGACGGTGAGGTCGAATCCGTGCCGCATGCCCGTCATTCCGGCCATCCCGAAGAACAGTGCCCACAGCGACCAGCCGAACGCGGCCAGGGTGCCGACGGACACCAGGGTGTCCATGGTCGCGGCGCCGTGCCGGGCGTTGGTGAAGGCCGCCTTGTGGAACGGAAGGGCTCCCCACACCACGACCGGGGCGGCCAGGGTCAGCGACAGCCACTGCCAGTTGTCGAACTGCAGGGCCGGGACCATCGCCATCAGCACCACGGGCGCGGCGAGCGCAACGGAGACGTACAGGCGCTGGCGCAGGGAGAGCAGTTCGCCGTCCGGCCTGGCCTCGGCCTCGGTGACCCCCGGCTTCTCGGTGGCCGGAGGTGGGGGCTCCTCGGCGGTGTAGCCGGTCTTCTCGACGGTCGCGATGAGGTCGGCGACCTCGACGCCTTCCGGGTAGGAGACCTTCGCCTTCTCGGTGGCGAAGTTGACCGTGGCGGTGACGCCGTCCATGCGGTTGAGCTTCTTCTCGATGCGGGCCGCGCACGAGGCGCACGTCATCCCGCCGATGGAGAGCTCGACTTCGGAGGCGGGTACGGATGCTGTGGGGGACTGCGTCTTCTCGGGAGCCGTGCTGGTCATGCGTATCTCCAGGGGGAGGCCGGGACGCACGGCGTCCGTATCAGCGGAGCGATGCGTCCCGGCACGGGGAGGGAATGCGTGTCGTGCCCCGGGGCAGGGCGCCCCGAGGGGCCGTCAGGCCCGGCCGACGAGTTCGTAGCCGGCCTCGTCGACGGCGGCGCGGACGGCCGACTCGTCGAGCGGGGCGGCGGAGGTGACGGTCACCTGGCCGGACTTGGCGACGGCCTGGACCGCGGTCACGCCGTCCAGGGCGGAGATCTCCTTGGAGACGGCGCCCTCGCAGTGACCGCAGGTCATGCCGGACACCTGGTAGACGGTGGTGACGCCGGGGGCCTGGATGTCGTGGACGTCGGGCGTGCTGCCGGAGCCACAGGACGAGCCGCCGCAGCAGGAGCCGGAGGTGGAGATCGTCTGATCGGTCATGGCTTCATCCTCGGTGTGAACGCGTGGGATCGGTGTGTGGGAGGACGGCGTTCCCGTCCTCCCGACACGGCAACTGTATACCCCCTAGGGGTATATCGCCATCCTCCGTCTCCGCCCGCATGGAGCCGTTCACGCCGAGTCCTCCCCACTAAGATCCTTAGTGACGCTATGCATGCGCGCTGCAACGTCGACCCGCTGTCGCCGCTGTCCGCCGACGTCGGGGAGTCCGTGGCGTCCATCGCGAGCGTCGGCCGGTCGCTTGAAGTCGGTGCGTCCGTCCTCAGGTCGCCATCATCAGCAGCATCCCGGACATGGTCGCGCCCATGCCGACATGGGCCGCCAGGGCGGCCTGCGGGGCGGCGCCGACTTTCCGGCGGCGGCCGTGAGCGGTGCCCTCGCCCGTGCGGGCCTTGTCCCACACCGAGAGTGTGAGTGACGCGAGGAAGACGAGAAGCGTGTCCGGTACGGCGAGCAGCCAGCGGCTCCAGGTCCGGCCGGCGGCGAGGTTCTTGTCGATGCCCCGTACCCGGGCCCAGACGGACGCGCCGATCATCAGGGCGAAGTACACGGCGAGCATCACGATCACCCAGCGCCACAAGGGTGTCGACGACGAGGCTGACACGGCGGCGGAGTCCATGCCGGGCATGTTCATCCCCGGCATGTTCTCCATGCCCGCCATGCCCTGCATCCCCTCCGTGCCCGAGGTGCTGGTGCTCGCGGCGGCGTCCTGCATGCCCGGCATGTTCTCCATCCCGGGCATGTCCGCCATCGAGGAGCCCAGAGCCAGCACCGGGCCGGACGACGTGGGCGTCATGGCAAGCGTCATGATCACCATGCCGAAGCTTCCGGCGACGAGATGCACCCAGTGGCGGCCGTGCTTCCACCCGCACGTACGGGTGTGCTTGACCGCCAGCGCCACACCGCCGAGCCCCAGCAATGTGAACACCACCACCCACCACATGCCGTGGCCCGCGTACCAGGCGACCGTCGCAGGCAGGGCCATGAGGGCCATGCACAGGCCCATGGCCAGTTCACCTCCCGCCGCGAACCGGGTCTCGCCTCTGGTGGTCACCACCCGGACGGCGCTGACCGCGGCCACGAGGGCGGCGACTGCCGCGATGGACCAACTCAGAGCCAGACTTCCCATCATCACCTTCCCGATCAACTGCGGGCCTTCAACTGCTATGGCCCTTAGTACGAACGGAGTGTCGAAGGTGTTCAGCCGGCCGGGGGTACCGTTCTGGGTTTGCGACCGGACCGGGCGACGCCGACGAGAAGCGCCGCGGCCATTCCGTACAGCGTCACGGTCGCCGCTGTCCGTGCCGCTCCGTACGTCTGCGTCGGCGGCACGTACACGGGACGCGTCGCCGTGCGCGCCCGCGCGGAACCCTGCTCCACCGCGACCCAGCTCTCCGCCAACCGGTTGCGGGCGTCCCTGAAGGTCGCGTACAGGAACCAGCGGCCGTCGGCGTGCAGCCGGACCGTACCGTGTGCGGTGCCGGTGGAGTCGGCGGTGAGCCGTCCCGTGACCTCTTCTCCGGCCCGCCGGGCGACCAGGCCGGTGGGGCGCAGCCCTGGTTCGTCGGAGGAGAGGGTGACGTCGACCTCGTGCTCCCTGACGAAGGTGCTCCACCGTGCCTCGCCCACGTTGGTGCCCTGCCCGGGATCGTGGGCGATGGCTCGGGTCGGGGCCAGCAGGGGAAGGGCGAGCAGGACGGCGACGCCCACCGTCGCCGCCCGGACCCCGCGGTGCCAGCCGCGCGGCACCCCTTCGGCGACCAGGACGATCAGGGCGGAGCCGCCGACGCCGAGCAGGAGCGACGGCGCGATCTGCCCCGCGGGGACGGCCGTGCCGTGCGGCAACACCGGCAACAGGGGGACGTAGATCGCGTGCACGGCCGCCGGGACGACGAGGGTCAGCCACCAGGCGGACGGACGCCATCGCCGCACCAGGTCGGCGGCGAGGGCCACCACGAGCACGGGTGGGACGATGGGTGTGGAACGACCCAGGAGGGCCAGGAAGGCGACCGTCAGCAGCCGCGCGGCTGTCAGCAGCAGCGCCGCGCGGACGGACGCCCCGGGCCGGGAATCGAAACGGCGGATGAGCAGGACGGCCAGCGTCACGGCGGCGCTGACA
The DNA here is from genome assembly GCF_040612015.1 of Streptomyces sp. NPDC006476. Classification (NCBI taxonomy): domain Bacteria; kingdom Bacillati; phylum Actinomycetota; class Actinomycetes; order Kitasatosporales; family Streptomycetaceae; genus Streptomyces; species Streptomyces sp. NPDC006476. The sequence goes on from NZ_JBEXPK010000013.1 coordinate 102,570, forward strand.
ATGGGGAGATACCACACGGCCGAAAACTGCGGCACGTCGGAGTCGTACTCCATCACCGGCACCAAGGCCGCGCCCAGGACCAGGGCTTCTGTGGCCGCGAGTGCGAATCCGCGCCTTTGCTCCAGTACGACCGCCCGCAGCAGAGTGACGGTCAGGGCGATCGTCGCGACGATCGCCAGGAGATGCGGCGGACTCCACAGGACGGCGTCGCGCCCGAAGGCGGTGTGCCATGCCGTGTCGGCGGGGGCCGAGATGCCTATGGACACGCCCGAGACGGTTGCCCAGCGCGGGACCGGCTCCCTCAACATCCCTTTCACGCCCTCCTCGCGGGCGCGCGGCCAGGCCCACAGGGCCAGTGCGCCGAGGGTGACCAGGAGCGAGCCGTAGAGCAGTACGTGGGGTGCGCTCCAGAAGGTGTCCCGGCCGACGTCAGTATGCAGCGAGTCGTCCCAGTAGGTGCTGAACAGCGCGAGTGCGCCACTCGACACCGCGGTCAGGAGGCGGCCCATGCCACTGTCCTCTCTTCGGGGGAGTCCCGTGACTTGCCAACTCCACTTATACCCCCTAGGGGTATACTTACTCAGGGATTCGCGGATGCTTCTGAGTCGAAGTCGTCGACTGGGGCGTCAATTCGGAGGTTTGGCCGGTCGGGGGGGGGCTCGCCGGTCCGCCGCGGGTACCAGCGCTCGGTCTGGGCGCGCAGTTCCTCGATGATGCCGGGGGTGACGACGTATCCGCCGATGGCCGCGTAGGCCGAGGGAGCGTCGTTGCCGTGCGCGCGGCACCTCGGCGACGAAGACGTCGTCCGGCCACAGGACGACCATCGGCTTACCGCCCGCAGCCGGGCGATGAGGGCGGGGTCGGGCCGGAAGTGATCCCGGATCAGGTCCTTGCCGCGGCCCGCGCCCACGACGGTGATGTCCGTGATGCCGGAGGCTACGAGCTCGCGCACGGTGTGCTCGATCACGGGTCTTCCGCCGATCGGCAGCATCTGCTTCGGCATCGCCTTCGTCAGCGGAAGGAGACGGGGTCCCAGGCCGGCGGCGGGAACGCCCGCCCTCCGGCTGGTCATTGCCGCCTGCCCCTCAAGATTGCCGGTCGTGGCCGAAGGGGCAGCGGCCCCTGCCCCGGGCCCGGGCGTCGTCGTCGAGATGGAAGTTGGGGTTCTGGTCGGTTTCGTCGTAGTAGCGGTGGAAGACCGGTGTGATGCCGCCTGAGACGGGTGGGACGATCCAGGTCCAGTCGGCCGGGACCGTCCGGCCCGCCCGCTCCTCTTTCTCCAGATGGGTCAGGAAGCGGCGGGATTCGGTGTGATGGTCGCTGATGCGCACGCCTGCCTCGGTGAAGGAGTGCAGGACGGCGACGTTCAGTTCGACCAGGGCGCGGTCGCGCCACAGGGTGGCTTCGTCGCTCGTGTCGAGGCCGAGGCGGGCCGCGACGAGGGCGAGCAGGTTGTAGCGGTCTTCGTCGACGAGGTTGCGGGCGCCGATCTCGGTGCCCATGTACCAGCCGTTGAAGGGGGCGAGAGGGTAGTCGATGCCGCCGATGCGCAGGCGCATGTTGGAGATGGCGGGCAATGCGTGCCAGCGCAGGTCGAGTTCGGCGAACCAGGGGTGGTCCGGATGGCGGAGGGGGACTTCGAGGACGGCGTCGGCGGGAAGGTCGAAGAGCTGCGGCTTGGTGTCGTGGGTGGCGATGACCAGGGGCAGGACGTCGAAGGGGCCTCCGGGGCCGTTCCAGCCCATGCGCTGGACCAGGTCGGTGAAGTCCGTGTAGGCGGCGTCGCCGACGACGCCGCCGTCAGGCCGGCGGTATCCGGCGTACCGGATGAGCTGGTCGTTCCACACGCGAGGACCGGGGCGGTCGGGGGTGTCGGGGGCGAAGACGGAGATGGTGGGGCGGATGCGCCCGCCGTTGGTGGCGCGGCGCAGGTGGGTGATCAGGTGTTCGTGGATCTCCTCGGGCGTGGTCGCCTCCCGCCGGTCCAGGACCTGCAGGCTGTTCCAGTACAGGCGGCCGATGCAGCGGCTGCTGTTGCGCCAGGCCACACGTGCGCCGAAGGTGAGCTCTTCGGTGGTGTGGCGGTAGGCGCCGGTCTCGTCGATCTGCCGCTGGACCTGCCGCAGGCGCGTGTGAAGGGGGACTGTCTGATTCGGGTGTTCGCTGTGGTGCTGGCGTACGAAGTCCAGTGCCTCGGTGAGATCCGTCTGGCTCGGCGGCGTGGACGGGACAGGAAGGGGGGTGTGGGTGTCCGGGGCGGAGGCGATGGGTGCTGCGAGGGTGTCGGATGAGTTCATGGCCTGGTCCTCGTGAGGGGGCGGCGCGGCCCGTGACGGCTGGGGCGGGACGTGCGGCCGGTGACCGTCCGCGGCGCGTGGGCGCCCGCGCCGGCCACCGGGGCCGGGGCATCGACGACGGGTCGTGGCCCCGGTGGTGGCGACGGCGCCCACGCGGCTTGGGAGGGCGGACGGTCAGGCGCCGCCGGATGACGCGCCCGCCGTCCGCCCGGCCTTGGGCGTACGGGCGATGGAGGTGCCGAACAGCTCGTCCCAGTACGGGGCGCTGATGCCGAAGCCGCGGGAGTCGTCGCGGAAGTGGTGGCGCATGTGGTACTCCCGCAGGGTGCGCAGCAGGCGGTTCTTGGGCTTGCCGTGGTGAAGGTAGAGATGGAACAGGTCGTAGGCCAGGTAGCCGACGACGTAGCCGGCGCCGAAGACCGGCGGAACGTCCAGCAGCCCGCTGGAGACGTAGAAGGTCGCCGCGACCATGGGGATGCTCAGCAGCGGGCTGAGGATGGAACGGCGCATGTCCTGCGGGTAGTCGTGGTGAACGCCGTGCAGGACGTAGTGGAGCTTGGCGCCGAAGCCGCGTGGTGGCTCGTAGTGCAGGACGATGCGGTGGCCCCAGTACTCGGACAGGGTCCAGGTGACGTACCCCGCCAGCGCCCAGCCCGCCATGGCCCAGCCACCGGTTCGGCCCACGGAGAGTGCCGCGGCAGCCGCGGCGACGGGAGTGAACATCCCGACGGTGGTGACGGGGTGGACGTGGATGAGACGGTCCACCAGGGAAATGCCGGTAACGGATGGGGCGTTGCCGCGGCGGACGGCGCCCTTGGTGGTGGAGCCCCTGACGATGCTGTTGACGAGGGACGCTCGCTTGGTGGGCGTGGCCATCAGGCGGCCTCCCTCGGCAGCGTGTGGCCCAGGCGGGCCTCGTAGGAGGTGCGGGCCTGGAAGTCGGTGGTGCGCAGCAACTGGTCGGCCTTGAGGAAGCGGCCCATGGCGTCCCGCCAGGGCTGGGGAAGCAGATAGAGCGAGCGGGTGACGGGGTTGGTCCAGCCGGGGACGTAGACGTTGTAGCGGGGGCGGCGCGCGGTGCGCAGGACCGCGGCGGCGATGTCCTGCGGGGTGAGCAGCGGTACGAAGCGGCCCTTGCCGACGCCGGAGGTCAGCTCGGTCCGGGCAGGGATGGGCAGGATGATCGACAGGTCCACGCCGGAGCCGCGCAGTTCGGCGCGGGCCGCCTCGGAGAGGCCCACCACACCGTGCTTGGCGGCGGAGTAGGTGGCGCAGCCGGGCAGGCCGACCATGCCGACGGCGGAGACCATGTTGATGATGTGCCCGTGGCCCCGTTCGCGCATCGGGCCCATCGCCGTCTTCATGCCGTTGATGGTGCCGAGCAGGTTGACCTCGATCTGGTGCAGGGTCGCCTCGTCGCTCTCGTGCTCCAGCCGGCTGACGATCATTTCGCCGGCGTTGTTGACGAGGATGTCGACCGGGCCGAGTTCGGCTTCGACGGTCTTCCAGAACTGCTTGACCGACGTCGGATCGGTGACGTCCAGCGGGTAGGCGTGTGCGCCGATCTCGCCGGCCACCTTGGCCGCGTACTCGATGGTGCGGGCGCCGATGGCGACCTTCGCGCCCTTGGCGATGAACATCTCGGCGGTGGCCCGGCCGATGCCTCGGCTGCCGCCGGTGATGGCCACGACCTGGTTGGTGAGGTTCCTGGGCATGTTTCCTCCCGGGGAGGTAGGACGAGGGGGCGGATACGGCAGTGGTCAGGACAGGGCGCGGAAGCGGCGTCCGTGCCAGAGCAGGGGGCGGATGCGGGAAGCGCCGAGAGAGCGGATCCGGCCGGTGACGATCGTGTGGTCGCCACCGGGATAGGTGTCCTGGACGTCGCAGGCGAGCCAGGCCGCGGATTCCTCCAGAAGGAGGGCCCCGGACTCGCGGCGCGACGGTGCGGCGGCGAAGCGGTTGTGCTGGCCGGTGCCGGGGTCGGCGAACGCCCTGGCGACATCGGCCTGGTCCTCGCGCAGCACGTTCACGGCGAAGGTCCCGTGACTGAGGATGTACTCGAGGGTGCGGCTGCGGTTGGCGATGCAGACCAGGATCAGCGGCGGATCCACGGACAGGGAGCAGACGGCGCTCGCCGTCATTCCGGCCGGCCCGTGGGCACCGTCGGTGGTGATGACGCTCACCGCGGCCGGCAGGTGGGCGAAGACCTCGCGGCACGTCCGGTCGGTCGTCCGCTGGGTCAAGGGCGGGGCGTCCGCGGGCCGTTCGGCCTCGGCCACATGGATCAGGGGGTAGCTGGGGGCGCTGGTCACGGCCGTCGGCCCCCGTCGGGGGCGCCGGCGCCGGCCGGTACCGTCTCCGGCTCGTCCAGCAGGACGTGCGGGCCGAACAGCCCCCGGGCGATCAGGCCCATCGTGTCGAGGAGCGTCCGGGCGGCGATGGGGTCGATGAGCGAGGCGAGGGTGGGGATGCCGAGGTCGAAGACGGCGGTGAAGCGGGCCGTGGTGCCGGGGGAGTCCTCCGACACGTACCAGCCGCCCTCGAAGCGCTCGAAGTCGCCGTCGAGCTGGGTGAACTCGATGCTGAGGGCGGCGGGGTCGATCGTGTCGCGTTCGGACCAGCACAGGACGCCGTTGCGGAAGTTGGCCTGCCAGTGGGAGTCGACGGTGCAGTGGTCGATCTCGACGACCCGCACCTCGCGGATGGCGTCGGTGAACTTGGGGTAGGCGCCGAAGTCGCGCAGTCGCTCGAAGACGGCCAGGGGGTTGAGGTCGGGTATGCGGACGTCGAGGGTCACTTCGGGCATGTCAGTGCAGTCCCTTCGTCAGAGCGGTGACCGCGGTGGTGAAGGCGGCCGAGATCCAGTCCAGGTCGGAGGGCGTGAGCACGGCGGGCGGAGTCAGCCGTACGACCCGGTGGGCGTTGAGGGAGTGGTTGACCAGCAGGCCGGCCTCCAGCAGGTGCAGCACGAGCTCGCCGGCGAGCTGCTCGTCGCGCATCTCGATGCCGAGCAGCAGGCCCCGGCCGCGTACCTCGCGGACCGCGTCGCCCAGCGGCGCGAGCACGTCCCGCAGCAGGAGGAGCAGGTCCTCGCCCAGCAGCCGGGCCCGGTGCACCAGACCCTCGTCCGCGATGGTCCGGACGGCCGCCTGCGCGGCGGCCATGGCGACGGGCGCTCCGGCGAAGGTGGAGGTGTGCAGGTACGGGTCGCGGTCGAACGGGGCGTAGGCCTCGGCGGTGGCGACGGCCGCCGCCACGGGGATGACTCCGCCGCTGAGGTTCTTGCCCACCAGCAGGACGTCCGGCCGCAGGCCGTCCTCGTCCGCGCCCCACCAGCTGCCGAGCCTGCCGAGGCCGGTCTGGATCTCGTCGAGAACGAAGAACGCCCCATGCCCGGCGCACAGTTGCTGCACGTCGCGGAGGTAGCCGGGCGGCGGCAGGACGACTCCCCCTTCGCCCTGTACGGGCTCGACGACCACGCAGGCGGGCGGTCCGTCGGCGAGGGCGGTGGCCAGCGCCTCCGTGTCGCCGTACGGGACGTGCTCGGAATCCAGCAGGGGGCGGAACGGCGCCTGGTACAGCTCCTTGGCCGTCAGCGCCAGCGCCCCGGTGGTCTTGCCGTGGTAGCCGCCGATGGTGGAGATCAGCCGGTGCCTGCCGTGGGCCCGGGCCAGCTTGACGGCCGTCTCCGTGGCCTCGGCACCGGAGTTGACGAAGTGGACGTGGTCCAGGCCGGGCGGCGTCACCTCCGCCAGTGCCGACGCGGCCTGGACGGCCACCGGCTCCAACAGCAGACGGGTCGCCAGCGGGTGGCGGGTCACCTGGTCGACCACCGCCTCGACGACACGGGGGTGGCAGTGGCCGAGCAGGAAGACGCCGTAGCCGCCGCAGTCCACGTACTCCTTGCCGTCGGCTCCGAAGACGCGGGAACCGTAGGAGGTGACCTCCATCGCCCCGCCGGTCAGGGAGGCGAGACGTGCCCGGCCCCGGCCGAGGTGCTTGCGGCAGGCGGCGAGGATGTCGGACGCGGAGGGTTGTGCCGCGGCGGGGGAGACGGTCGGCGCGGTCATGCGGGCACTCCGGCGGCCAGGGGCCGCGTGACGGCGGGCGCGTCGCCCAGCTTCTTGACCCGTGCGAGATGCAGAAGCGTCTGGCGCAGTGCCGCCTCCAGCTCCTCACCGGTCAACGGCGGCGGATCGCCGGGCAGTTCGCCGAGCGAGGTCGGGAAGGTGGGCGCATCGGCGAACAGCGCGGTCATGGCGAGCATGTCGTCGAAGCGGCGCAGTGCCCGCTTGGGGAGCCCTCCGGCCAGGAACACCGGCCGGATCAGGCGGTCGACCATGTCGGCGCCGACGATCCGCGGTATCAGGGTGCTCAGGCCCAGTTCGGTGCAGACACCGGAGACGACCTGGAGGACCTGTTCGGTGCGCAGGGCCTCCCGGCCGGCGGTGACCCACACCTCGCCGTCGCGGCGGTCGGCGGCGATCAGCGCCGCGATCGCGCGGGCCACGACGTCCTGCGGCACGAAGTCGATCAGCGAGGTGCCGGGGAGCGGAACCAGCGGCATCAGGCCGCGCAGCAGCATGAGCAGGATGTTGTGCAAGCCCTGGAAGGCGGCGATCTGCCCGGTGCGGGAGTCGCCGATGACGATGGAGGGCCGGACGATGACCGCCGGGACGCCGGAGGCACGTACGACCTCCTCGGCGGCGCGTTTGGAGTCCAGGTAGTCCTCCGGCCGGGCCCCTGCTTCGCCCACGTCGCGCCCCATTCGCGAGCGGGTCAGCTCGTGGCGGGCCACGAACGCGGTCGACACATGGTGGAGGACGGCGCCGGCGTCGGCCGCGAACTCGACGACCGCACGCGTCCCGGCCTCGTTCAGGGCATGTGTGGCCTCCGGCCCCTGGGTGAAGTCGGTGACCGCAGCGCAGTGCACGACGACGTCCACGCGGCGGGCGAGATCGGTGTACGTCGCGCGGTCCAGGCCCAGGCGGGGCGCGGTGAGGTCGCCGCAGATCTGCTGCGCGGCTGCGGGGCACGCGCAGCGGTGGATCAGGGCGATGACCTCGCAGAAGGAGGGGAGTTCGGCGAGCAGGGCGCTGCCGACCACGCCCGAGGCTCCGGTGAGCAGGACGGTGGGAGGGGTGGAAGAAGTCACTTGCTGTACCTCGCGGTGTCGTGGGCGGGGACGGCAGCGCCGCAGGAGGCAGCGGCCGGTCAGGGCCCGCTGTCGGAAAGAGGTGGTCAGGCGGGTATGCGCAAGGGTTCGCCGGCGCCGAAGTAGCCGGCCAGCGTCTCGTGCATCCGGGACCGAGAGGGTGGATGGAAGGCCAGGGCGCGGCAGGCCGAGTGGAGGTAGGCGATGTCGTCGCCGGAGACGAAGGCCATGCCGCCGAGAGCCTCGACGCACACGTCCAGGACCCGGACGATGAGGTCCTGTGTCGCGTACCGGCACACCAGCGCCTGGGCGAGGATCTCGTCGTCGATCGGCCCGTCGCTCGCCCGGGCGGCCAGTCCGCGCAGCATGAGGGCCGCGGACTCGACCGCTGTGACGGCCTGGGCGCCGGCCACGGCCGGCACGCCGGGCTTGACCAGGACCCGTTCCACCAGGGCCGAGGCCGCACCGAGGTAACTGGCCGTCATGAGTGCTTCGAACCAGAGGAATCCAACCGTGTTGAGGCGGTCGAGCCCGCCGTCGGCTCCCACGTCGGTACGGACCAGCAGATCGCCGGGAACCTCCACGTCCTCCAGGACGACCTCGTCGCTTTCCGCGCCCGCCAACACGGGGCTCTTCCAGAACGGCCGCACGGACAGACCCGGTGTCTTCGCCGGGACGACGGCGACGGCCAGGCGCGGTGTGCCGTCCTCGTCGGGGAAGGGGAAGGATGCGGTGAGCAGGTCCATGGACCAGGCAAGACTGCAGGGCTTCTTCGAGCCGGTCAGCCAGACCTTGTCGCCGTCCACACGGGCGCTGATCGCGGGGTTGAGGATGCCCTGCCCCGTGCGCCCCTCGGCGAACCCGGAGGCCAGGAGGAGGTTGTCCTTGGCGATGGCGGCCAGCAGCATCCACTCCATCCCGCTGCTCTGCGCGGCGGTCTCCACCAGGGAGGCGACGGAGAAGTGGTGCATGGTGGTGGCCACCGCCAGGGACGGCGAGCGAGTACCCACCGCGCGCTGGACGCGTACCGCGGTGAGCAGGTCGGCGCCCTTGCCGCCGTGTACGGCGGGCACCAGAAGGCCCGGACCGCCCGCGGTGCGGAAGTGGTCGAGTCCCGGGTTGCCGGGTGTCTCCCAGCTCGACAGCGGGGCGGCGGCCAAGGCTTCGTCCAGGCCCGGGAGGAGGTCGGTGAGAGTGGCGCGTTCGTGTTCCAGAAAGTGCATTTCCGCGAGCCTTACGTCGTCGAGGGAAGATCGCCGGAATGTCTGGAGCGGGCGGAACCGGCCGAGGCCCTGTCCCGCTGGCTGCCCCCAAACCTAGGAAGCGGTGTTGCAAGAGGCCTTCAGGTGGCCGGCAGAGGTGCTTAAGAGCTGCGACATGGATCAGGCAGGGGAACTGCACATCGCTTGAACTTGTCAGGAGAACTTCGGCTGCTCGGCTTCCGCCTCGGCCTTCAGCGCGGCCAGGGTGAGTTCGATGTTGCGCCGGCTGTGCTCGGCCCGGTCCAGCACGCCGGTGGTGATCATGCAGAGCAGCGCCATGGCCGTGCCGCGCAGGTCGCGGGTGCTCTCGGTGACCCGGCTTCCCCGGGCCGTCGGGACGATGTCGTAGCGCCACACCGAGACCGGCTCGCCGAGGCAGGAGACGCGGAACACCAGCCGGTCGTACGGCACGGCTTCCAGCACGGTGGTGGTCGTACGCCACCGCCACAGGCCGTTGCGGTTCCAGGCCCGGAAGGTCATGCCGGGGGAGAGACGAATCTGTGCGGCGCGGGCCGGAACGCGGGTCTCGACGACGAACCGCTCCCAGCGGCCAAGGTCAGTGAGAATGCCGTACACCGTGGTCGGATCGGCAGCGATCTCGATGCTGCCCACCAGGGTCGCCTCGCGCACGACGCTCCTTTCGATGCCGGCTGTAAGCGCTCGTCGGGACCGGGCCCGAGGGGGCGGGTTCGCCTGCGGCGTCACGTGGCCTGCGGTGAGGGAGACCTGCCGACCTGCGGGTGCGCGCAGGGATCAGCCATGACGTTACTGAACCCAACTGCAGTCCATTGCCAGGCGGTGTTCAAGAGATGTGCAACTCCATTGCACTACGAGTCTGCTTAGGACTTGGTTAGACTTGAAGTAGGCGTTTGAATATGCAACTTGATCAGAATGGTCCGGGGGGATCATGCGTGTTCTGCTGGTCGAAGATGACGAACATGTCGCCGACGCCCTGACCGCGGCGATGCGCCAATTCGGGCATGACATCCTGACAGCGCCCACGGCGGCCGAGGCGCTGACCAAACTGGAGGGCTGCGAGCTGATCCTTCTCGACCTCGGCCTGCCGGACCTGGACGGTGTCGAGGTCTGCAAGCGCATACGCTCCCGCTCCGCCGTACCGGTCATCGTGCTCACCGCCCGCGCCGACGAGATCGACAAGGTTCTGGGGTTGCAGGCCGGGGCCGACGACTACGTCGTCAAGCCGTACTCCGTGCACGAGCTGCGGGCGCGCATGGAGGCGGTCCTGCGCCGGACCTGCCGCTGTGGCGTCGGCTCGCACGACCATGCCTCGTGCACCGCCGAGCGCCGGGACGTCATCAACGTGGGACCGCTCAGCCTCGACCTGCGCAGTCGCAGCGTCACTCTGAGCGGCAAGCCCGTCCAACTCACCCGCAAGGAGTTCGAGTTGCTCGCCATGCTGGTGGAGGAACCGGACACCTTGCATACCCGGGAGGACATCATCTCCCGTGTGTGGGACGAGAACTGGTTCGGCTCGACACGCACCCTCGACGTCCACATAGGCACATTGCGCCGGAAACTCGGATCATACGACTGGATCGAGACGCAGCGCGGCGTGGGATTCCGCCTCGGTTCCCCGTCGACCACCTGACAGCGCCCGGGCAGCAAGCCACGTAAGAAAGGGCGCACATGCAGCGTCGTCTGCTGATCGTCTACCTCACGCTCACCGCCGTGATCCTGCTGGCCACGGAGATCCCGCTCGGCCTGAACCTGGCCATGAACAACTACCACCACCTGGTGATCCGGCAGGTCTCCAATGCCTTCTCGCTCGCCTCGGCGGCCGAGGCGACCGGCGGTGCCGCTCCGGACGCGGCCTGGAAGGCGCGGGCACAGGCCTACAGCGAAAAGAACGACGCCGTGGTCCTGCTCTTCGACGACCAGGGCCGCAGGACCTACTCCACCCGGCCCGGCACGAAGATCAGCGATCCGGAGTGGCGGCGGACCCTGCTCGGCGCGCTCGTCGGAGAGAGCACCGTGCCGCTGGACTACTCCTTCAACATCAGCGCCCGCCCGCTGTTCGTGGCCGAGCCGGTGCTGAGGCGGGGGCGGCCGGTGGGATCGGTCGCGACCATCTCGCCGACGACGTCGCTGCGTTCGCAGGTCACTCAGGACGCGTTGCTGCTGCTGGGAGTGGCCTTCGTGGGGCTGCTGGCCGCGGCCGCCGTGGGGATACCGCTCGTACGATGGAGCCTGCGGCCGGCCCGGCAGGTGCAGGCGGCGGTCCGGCAGATCGCCCAGGGGCAGTACTCGGTCCGTGCCACCGCGGACCGTGGTCCGCCCGAGCTGCGGGAACTGGCCGAAGCGGTGAACGGCATGACGGACCGCCTGGTCTCGGTACTGGAGGCGCAGCGCTGTTTCGTGGCCGACGCCTCGCACCAGATGCGCAACCCGCTGACGGCGCTGCGCGTGCGGGTCGAGGCCCTGGAGGCCGTCGTCCCGGAGGACGGGCAGGAGAACCTGGCCGTCGCGGTCGCCGAGGCGGACCGCCTGAGCCGCATCCTGGACGAGCTCCTGGTGCTGGCGAACGCCGCCACCGCCGACGGCGGATCGAGCACCATCGACGTCCGGGCCGTCGTGGAGTCGCGGGCGAGAGCGCTGAGCAGCCGGGCGGAGGAAGCGGACGTCACGATCGCGGTCCAGGGGCGCGGCGCGCCCGCCAAATGCCTTCCCGGGGCGCTGGATCAGGTACTCGACGTCCTGCTGGACAACGCCCTCGGATTCTCGCCGCCCGGCGGCCGGGTGACCGTGCGCATCCGCTCCGACGACGCCTCGGTGTTCGTGGAGGTCGCGGACGAGGGGCCCGGGATGTCGGCCCAGGAGAAGGAACGGGCGACCGACCGGTTCTGGCGCGGGCGTCAGCCCGGCCGCCGTAGCGGCTCCGGCCTGGGGCTGGCCATCGCCAAGGCGCTGCTCAAGGCCGGCGGGGCGGAGCTGGAACTGGACGACGCCGAACCGTGCGGTCTGGTCGCCCGCGCGGTCCTCCCACGTGTCGTGCCCGCGACGGCGCTGCCCGGCCGTGACCGGAGGGCCGTGAGCCCTGACGGGCCCGCCGGGAAGCGGAAACCGGCCCCACAGGGCGATGCGGGAGGTGGGGGGCAGTGAGACCGGGGGGTGAGTCAGACCTGCGCGGCGACCAACTTCGCCAGCTCGTCGGCGGCCGCCTGAGCACCGCCGGCGGCCCTGAGCTGTTCCGCCACGCGTACGGCCTGCGGCTTCTTCCCCACCGCCTGCCGCACCGCCTCCCGCAGGCGCCGCGGATTCAGCCGCCCGGAGGGCACGCGTGTTCCGGCACCCGCGAGTTCGACCCGCCGCGCGACCTCCAGCTGGTCCCGGCCGAACGGCACGATGCACACCGGCACCCCGGCCAGCAGGGACTTCTGGGTGATGCCCATGCCGCCGTGGCACACCACGGCCGCGGCCTTCCGCAGCACCAGGCTGTGGGGCACGAAGCGGTGCAGGTGCGCGTTGGCGGGGGCGTTGAAGCGGGCCGGGTCGATGGACGCGGTGGTGACCACGACGTCGTACGGCTCGTCGGCCAGGGCGTCGAGGGCCGCCTGGATCAGCTTGGCGTCGTCCTGGAACACCGTGGAGACGGTCACCAGGACCACCGGCCGGTTGAGGGAGGCCAGCCACTCCGGCTCATCGGTGTCGGAGGCGGGATCCCAGCTGCTGGGGCCCACGAAGTGCACGGACGACGGGAGCAGAGGACGGGGGTACTCCAACGGCTGGGCCGTGTACGACAGGATGAGCGGCGCCGTCATGTACAGGTCCGGGACGTGCTTCACCGTGGGCAGCCCCAGATCGCGCCGCAGCTTGTTCACCGCCTTTGGCGCGGCGAACAGGGGCAGAGCGCTCTGCCGCAGTATCCCGTCGCGCAGCCGGCCCGGCCAGCCGGCCGCAGGCCTCAATCCGAGCCCGAACGGCGGCGCGTCCGGGGTGGTCAGCGGCAGCAGGAAGGTGGCCAACTGCGCCCACGGCAGGCCGGACGCCTGCGCAACGGCGGCGGCGCCCCAGCAGTTGTTGTCCAGGGCGATGACGTCCGGCCGCCACTTCGCGATGGCGTCCTGCATGTCGGTGACCTCGTGCCGGGCCCGGTCCACGTACATGGCCACCGACCGGCGCATCGCCCCGATCGGGGTGACGGCCTTCCAGGTGTCGTCCTCCCGCTTCTCGATCTCGGGGTGGACTGCCGCCGCGCCGAAGCCGAGTCCGCGCAGCGTCTCGAGAGTGGACTCCTCGGCGAACACGACCAGTTCGTGCCCGCGTTCCCGCAGCTCGAGCAACGTCGGGATCAGCGGGTACACGTGGCCGCTGCCCGGTGCGGTGTAGACGAGAAATCGGCTCATGACAGGTCTTCCTCTTCTTCGGTCGGATGGCCGGGGGTGCGCTCGTCGGCGGCGCGTCGTCCGCCGGAGGGATGCCGCTCAGTCGGCGGGTACGCCGACGTCGCTCCGCTCTGGCGCGTCGGCGCTCTGGTCGGGGAAGTCACGTCGCCGCATCAGGGCGAAACCGAGAAGGCCGCCCACGATGGCGACGATCCCGCCGACTCGCATGACCAGGTCGAGCCCGGCGATGAAGGCATCGTTGGCGGTCTTGGCGACGAGGGCGCGCTGTTCGGGTGGCACGGCGCCGGCCACCTCGGTGAGCCGGCCGGCGGAGACCATGTCCGTGAGCTTGGCCGTCTCCTGTGCGGGCAACCGGCCCGAGGCGTCGATGGCGCCCGAGAAGTCGTGCGCCATGCGGCTGTGGGCCATGGAACCGAAGGCGGCGATGCCCAGGGCGACGCCGCCCTGCTGGAAGGTCTCGCTGATGCCGGACGCCATGCCGGCCCGCGACAGCGGCACCAGGGACACGGCGGCCGAGGCACGCACGGGGTTGAACACGCCCATGCCGAAGCCGGCGAGCAGCATGCCGGGCAGCAGGGCGGTCCACTCGGAGTCCGCGGTGATGTCGCGGGCGGCCAGCATGCCCAGCCCGAGCGCGACACAGCCGATCCCGACCAGCAGCCGGGCCGGCATCCGATCGGAGAACGTGCCCGCCACGGCCGCCGCGACGAACAGTGCGAGCGTGAGCGGCAGGTAGCGCACTCCGGTGCCGTACGCCGAGAAGCCGAGGATGTACTGCATGTACAGCACTTGGAGCAGGATGGCCACGTTCAGCGCCGCGTTGGCCGCAACGGTCGCGATCCCGAGGCCGTTGAAGGAGCGGTTGCGGAACAGGTCCAGGTCCAGCATCGGCTCCGGAGTGCGGCGTTCGATCAGGACGAACAAGGGCAGCAGGGCGGCGGGGCCCACGAAAAGGGCGACGATGAGCGGGTCCGTCCAGCCCTGTGCCTCGCCGCGGATCAGGGCGAACACGAGCATGGTGAGCGCGACCGAGAAGACGATGAGACCGAGCCAGTCGATCCGCTTGCTGTTGGGGTCGCGGGACTCGGCGGCCCGGGCCAGCATGACCGCCATCACCAGGAAGCCGATGGGTACGTTCAGCAGGAAGATCCACCGCCAACTGACGGCGGTGAGCGCGCCGCCGATCAACGGCCCGAGTGCGACGGCCAGTCCCGTGACGCCGCCCGAGATACCGAAGGCGATGCCGCGCTGCTTGCCGTGGAAATGGTTGGCGATCAGCGCGGGCGAGACGGCGTACATCACCGCACCGCCGACGCCCTGGACGGCCCGGGCGGCGTTGAGCATCCCCGTGCCGGTGGCCAGACCGCACGTCAGAGAAGCCAGAGCGAAGATCCCGAGCCCGATGACGAAGACGCGACGTCGCCCGAGCCGGTCGGCCAGGGTGCCGGCCGCGAGCAGGAACGCCGCCAGCGTCAGGGCGTAGGAGTCGATGACCCACTGAAGGTCGAAGAAGCTGGAGTCCAGTGAGCGCTGCATGTCGGGCAGGGCCACGTTCACGACCGTCACGTCGAGCAGCAGCATGAACGTCGCCACTGAGACGGCGCCGAGCATCCACCACTTGTCGGGGCGTGCAAAGGAGTTGCGGGGTGGGTCGGGCGTGGGCTTGGTCGTCGTACCGATGTCGCTGTCGGCCATCTCGGGCACTCCGGAGGGGGGAAGAACGCGGAGGAGACGTGGACACACCTGGGCGTGTTCACGTGGCCGAGACTAGGGAGCCGACTGACAGCGGCAGACCAGCCCAACTGCAGGGGAACTTCAAGAATCTGTGCGGGCCGGTGGACGGCGACCCCGTGCAGGTCTGCATGGAAGGGCAGCGCGCCCGGAACGGCGTCCGCGACTGAACGGCTGCGGTTCTCCTTACGTACTAAGGACGTCAGTAGATAAGAAGACATCAAGGGAGAACCCAGTGTCCCGCCACCGTATCGCTCTCGCCCTGGCCGCAGGCGCGGCCTCGACGCTGCTGCTCGCCGCCTGTGGCTCGTCAGCCGGCAGCTCTGCCGACACCGGTGGCGCCGCGCCCGCGGCCGGGGTCGGGTCCACCGCTCCGGCGGACGGCGGCGCCACCGCCGCGGCCGGCAACGGCGGGAGCGGCGACATGGTCAGTACGAACATGCTGATGGCCAAGCAGATGTCCGGCATGGGGACGGTCGTCACCGACGCCAAGGGCTGGACCCTCTACCGCTACGCCAAGGACCAGGTGAACATGTCGATGTGCACGGACAGCTGTGCGCAGACCTGGATGCCGGTGATGGCGGACGGCACTGTCCAGGGGATGGGCGTTCAGGCCAAGATCGGCACGGTGACCCGGAATGACGGCATGAAGCAGGTCACCCTGGCCGGCTGGCCGCTGTACCGCTACATGGGTGACACCAAGGCCGGTGACATGAACGGCCAGGGCAAGAACGGCGCATGGTCCCTCGTCACACCGGGCGGCAAGATGATGGCGATGTCGGACGGTGCGCCTTCCTCGCCCGCGAACGGCTCGGGCGCGAGCCCCAGCATGTCAGGCATGTCCGGGATGTAAGGGCCGGCTCCCTGTGTCACCGTGGCAGGGATTGGTACGAGGTGGGTCACGCGGGACCAGGTGTCCGCGCTCGTGCTCCGGAGGCGCGTGCGTGAGATACCCCTCCCGGGTATAGTGGCGGTCATGGTCGAAACAGGTGGACGCGGAAGGCGATGAGGGCAGCGACGAACCGACGCCCCGTAGCCCGCGGCGGCGCAGTGCGCTGGACGTGGGCCGCTGTCGTCGCGCTCCTGGCCGCACTCGCCGTACTCGCGCACCATGACATGACCGCCGCTGCCCTGCGTGGCCCCGCCATGAGCGCGATGCCCGGCATGGACCACACCTCCGCTGCCATGACGTCGACGGGCGCCGAAGCCGACCACGGCGAGGCCCTGCAGACCGAAGCCCCGGCCACGGACGATGACGGCGGCGCCTGCCCGGGTCCCGCGATGCAGCACTGCTCGTCCGGAGACGTGGGGACGCCCCAGCTGCTCGTGCCGCCTTCCTCGGTGCCTCGGGTCGGCCATGGCGACTCCGCGTACGCCCTGCCCGCCGGCCACGGTCCTCCCACCGTGTCGCACCACGCGCCCCCTGACCTCTCCGTCCTCTCCCGGCTGTTGATCTAGGCCGTACCCCGAGGGCTCATCCGCTGCGTTCGCCATCCGTATGCGAGCGGAGCCGCCCTGACGTACCCCCGATCAACGGCACATCGTGAAGAGGACTCCCATCATGAACAGCATCAACCGCCGCTCCGTCCTGCTGGCCGGAATCGGCGTCGCCGGTGCGGGCGCGCTCGCCGCGTGCAGCAGCGGCTCCGGCAACTCCGGCTCGGACGCCCTGGTCAACCCCTCCGGCTCGGCGGTCGCCGCGGCCGAGAAGAAGCGCAGGAGCACGGGCCGGACCCGGAACGTGACCCTCACCGCCGCCCGCGCCGCGCTCGACCTCGGGGGCGGGATCATGGCGAACAGCTGGGCCTTCAGTGGCCGGGCGCCGGGCAAGGAACTGCGTCTGTCCGTCGGCGACACCCTCGCCGCCGAGCTGTCCAACCAGCTCCCGGACAAGACCACCACCTCCATCCACTGGCACGGCATCGCCCTGCGCAGTGACATGGACGGCGTGCCCCCGGCGACCCAGGCCGCCGTGCGCGCCGGCAGCAACTTCACCTACCGGTTCATCGCCGACGCCCCCGGCACGTACTTCTTCCACCCGCACGTCGGCGTCCAGCTCGACCGGGGCCTGTATGCCCCGCTGATCGTCGAGGACCCCAAGGAGCCGCTGTCGTACGACGACGAGTGGGTGGTCGTCCTTGACGACTGGGTCGACGGCGTCACCGGTACCCCCGACGAGGTCTTCGCCGAGCTCAAGCAGGGCATGGGCGGCATGGACATGGGGGACATGGACACGGGAGGCATGGACATGGGGGGCTCCAGTGCCAGCCCGAGCAGTTCCTCCGGCGACATGGGGGACATGGGCGGGATGGACATGAGCAGCATGAGCATGAACGGCGGGACCTCCGATGAGGCGAGCGCCTCGCCGTCCGCCTCCGGCATGTCGATGAGGTTCATGCTCATGGGCAGCGAGAGCAAGCTGCTCGGTGGTGACGCCGGCGACGTCAAGTACCCGTACCACCTGGTCAACGGCCGCATGCCGGCCGACCCCGACATCTACACCGGCAAGCCGGGCAAGCGGGTGCGGCTGCGCATCATCAACGCGGGCGGCGACACGGCGTACCGGGTGGCGCTCGGTGGTCACCGGCTGACCATCACCCACACCGACGGCTTCCCGGTCCGGCACCAGCAGGTGGACGCCCTGCTGGTCGGCATGGGCGAGCGGTACGACGTGCTGGTCACCCTCGCCGACGGTGTCTTCCCGTTGGTCGCCCTCGCCGAGGGCAAGGCCGCGAGCGGCATGGCACTGGTCCGCACCGGCTCCGGCAGCGCGCCGAAGCCCACGGTCCGTCCGAAGGAGCTGGACGGCATGATCATGACGGCCTCGCAGCTGACGGCGGCGGACGACGTCCGGCTCGACTCCAAGAAGGCCGACCGGGTGCACCGCATCGAGCTGACCGGAAGCATGGGCAGGTACGACTGGGGCATCAACGGCAAGCGGTTCGACATGAACAACCCGACCGCGAACCCCGTCCTGGTGAAGCAGGGCGAGCGGGTCCGGCTGGACTTCGTCAACAAGACCACCATGTGGCACCCGATGCACCTGCACGGTCACACCTACCAGCTCGGCACCGACGGCCCGCGCAAGGACACCACCATCGTGCTG
Source organism: Streptomyces sp. NPDC006476 (assembly GCF_040612015.1). Taxonomy (NCBI): domain Bacteria; kingdom Bacillati; phylum Actinomycetota; class Actinomycetes; order Kitasatosporales; family Streptomycetaceae; genus Streptomyces; species Streptomyces sp. NPDC006476. The sequence continues at coordinate 120,485 of NZ_JBEXPK010000013.1, forward strand.
CCGAAGAAGACGGTGTCCGTGTTCTTCGACGCGGACAATCCCGGCCAGTGGATGATGCACTGCCACAACGCCTACCACGGCGAGTCGGGGATGATGGCGCTGGTGGCCTACCAGGCCTGACTCGTCCCGACGGGCTCCTCCCTCCGCACCGCTTGCGCGGTGCGGAGGGAGGAGCCCAGGGCCGGGAAGGGGTGGTGTCAGACGCGGACGCCGAACATGAAGGGCCCGCCGATGGTGCCCATCGACTCGTAGCGCACGTTGGTGCCGGTGCGCGGGGCGTGCAGGATCTGGCCGTTGCCCGCGTAAAGACCCACGTGGTGCAGGTCGTTGAAGAAGAAGACCAGGTCGCCGACCTTGAGGTCGCTGACCGAGGTGATCCGGGTGCCTATGGTGGCCTGCGCCTGCGAGGTGCGTGGTATGGAGACACCTGCCTGGGCGTAGGCCCAGGACGTCAGCCCCGAGCAGTCGAAGGAGGACGGGCCGGTGGCGCCCCACACGTAGGGCGTGCCGATCCTGCCCTGGGCGGCCTGGAAGGCGGCGGCGGCCCGGCCGGAGGCGGAAGGGGTGCTGCCGAGGTTCACGCGCTCGGTGGAAGAGCGGTTGGCGCGGTCCTCCTCGGCGGCGAGCTGCGCCTTCTCCTGAGCGGTGAGGCTGTTGAGGAGCTTCTGTGAGGCGGCGAGTCTGCCCTGGACTTCCTTCTTCTTCCTGCCCAGTTCGGTGCGGGTGGCCGCGAGGTCCTTGAGTTTCTCGGTGGCCTCGGCGCGCTGCTGGGCCAGTGCGCGCTCTTTCTCCTGGATCTGCTTCAGCGTCGCGACCTGCTTGCCGCTCACCTGGTCGAGGGCGGACGCCTTGTCGAGGTAGTCGTCCGGGTCGGCGGAGAGAAAGAGCTGCACGGAGGGGTCGATGCCGCCGCTGCGGTACTGGGCGGTGGCCATGGCGCCGATGCTGTCGCGCAGCGCGTTGAGCTCGTCCTGGCCGCGGGCGACCCTGTCCTGGAGGGCGGAGATCTCCTTCTGCAGCTTGTCCTGCTTCTCCTTGGCTCCGTCGTACTCCTCGGTGGCCTTCTCGGCCTCCTCGGACAGGGCGTCGACTCTGGTCTTGACTTCGTTCTTGCTCGGTTTGACGCTCGGCGCGGCGGTGGCGGCCTGGGCGCTGAACGCGACGGCAGCGGCGGCGGCCGAGGTGAGGACGGTCACACGGGTGCGACTGGGTTGCTTCGGTCGACGATGCGTTGTCATCCTCTGGCGACTCCTCCGAGATGCGCTGCCACATGTGATCATGTCTCGGTTGCAACTTAGTAGGTTAGTAGATTGCCTGGCAAGCCACACCGGTGAGGTGCGGCGCGTGGGCGGCCGAGGAAGATGGGAGCGCCGTCAATCCTCCGTGCGTTTACCTGCGTTGCGCAGGGCCTTGCGGAGTGCGGCGAGTTCGCCGGGCGCCATCTTGTTGATGAAGTGGGTGAGTGCCACGGGGCGGTCCTCGCTGGCCTCGAGGGCGTCCTCCATGAGGGCGGCCGCGTACTCCTCACGGGTGCGCACGGGCTCGTACAGCCAGGCCCGGCCCTCCTTTTCCTCGCGCAGCAACCAGCCCTTGGTGTGGAGGATGTTGGCCACGGTCATCACCGTCGTGTACGCGACGGGCCGGGTCCGGTTGATGTCGTCGACCACCTCGCGCACGGTCGCCGGCCGCCGCCATCTCCAGAGGCGGTCCATGATCTCCGCCTCCAGCTCCCCGAGCCGCCGCATGACCGTGTCTCCCTCTCCGCTGTGGATCCCACGCCAATCGTAGAGTGCGGGCGCGCTGCCAGGAGTGTGAAGGGCACGCACGGCCGACCGCGGCCTCAGCGGGTGAGACTCCGGTCCAGCAGTGCGAGCACCGGTCCACCGGCCAGGCCGAGTACCACACAAGCCGTTGCCGCCCCGTACGCCGTGAGCGCGGCCGTCCGCCAGACCCTGAGGGGCGCTCAGGCCCCGCCCGGCCGTGACCGCCGGCGCGATTCAGCGGAGGTAGTAGAAAGGATGAACGGCGGGCGCCGGTAGGCTGCGTAGGTCAGTTCTGCTCCCTCAGGGCGCATGGTGAAGGACGACATCACCGGTGGCGCGGCTTTTCATCGCCGTCCGGCCACTGCCGCGCTGTCGCGCAGGAAATCCGCGAAGGCCTCGGCGGCCGGGGTCAGGGCGTGGTCGCTCATGCGGACCAGGAGGATGCGGCGCACCGGGGCGGGGGGTAGCAGGGGCAGGACGCTGACGCCCCCTCGGATGCCCTCCAGGGCCAGGGTGGGGGCGAGGGCGACGCCGATGCCGGCGGCCACCATGGCCTGGGCCTCCTGGTAGTCGTGGGCCTCGTAGGCGATCTGCGGCTCGAAGCCGGCCGCGCGGCAGCTGCGGGTGAGGGCCTCGGCCACCGGGTGGTGGTCGGCGCGGGTGATCCACGCGTCGTCGGCGCAGTCGGCGAGTGCGGCCGACGGGCGGCCGGCGAGGGGGTGGTCCTGGCCGACGAGGAGGGCGGGCGGGTCGTCGGCGAGCGAGGTGACGACGATGTCCTCGCGGTCGATGCGGTTCCAGTCGTAGTCCCACATCAGGGACATCTCGATTTCGCGGTTCTCCAGCATCGACCAGAGCCCCGCGATACGGGCGCTGCGCACCGTCAGCCGCACGTCGGGGTGCGTCCGGCGGAAGGCGATCACGGCGCGGGGGAGGAGGGAGGCGCCGACGGTGGGGAAGGTGCCGACGCGGAGGGTGCCGGCACGCAGTCCGGCGAAGTCGGCGAGTTCGTTCTCCGCCGCCGTCAGTTCGCGTTCGATCCGCTCGCCCCGCTCGGCCAGCGCGCGTCCCGCGTCGGTGAGTGTGACGCCCCGCGCATGGCGCTCGAGGAGCGGCTGCCCTGCTTCCGCCTCCAGGCGGCTGACCTGCTGCGACACCGCTGACGGCGTGTAGTTGAGGGCGCGGGCGGTGGCCGTGACCGAGCCCCGCCGGGCGACCTCGGTGAAGAGCAGGATGCGCCGGACGTCGAGCACCTCGCCACCTCCAGCATTCACTTCAGCTTAATACCCCTGCAGATTTCCGAGATTGTACTTCACGCTGTGCGCGGCCACTGTGGATCGCACCAGGCACTGAAGTGCCGTCGGGGTTTCCACGAGGAGTCTGTTGTGTTGCGTCTGCAGGGCGAGATGATCCGCGGAGGTACCAGCAAGTGCTGGATCTTCGACCACCACGACGTGGTGGCGACCGGCGTCGACGCCGACACCCTGCTGCTCGCCGCCTACAACGCCGCCGATCCCCGTCAGATCGACGGCGTGGGCGGTGCCTCCTCCACCACCTCCAAGGCGGCGATCGTCCGGACCTCGACAAGGCCGGGCGTCGACGTCGAGTACGCCTTCGCCCAGGTCGGCATCGGCGACGAGCGCGTGGAGTGGGCCAGCAACTGCGGCAACTGCGCCACCGCCGTCGCCCTGTACGCGGTCCACAACGGCCTGGTGCCGATCACGCCGGACTCGACCACCGTCCGGATGCTCAACGTCAACACCGGTGCCCGGCTCAGCGGCACCATCCCCACCCCCGGACAGGCCGCCCCCGACGCGGGAACGGCCCGGGTGCCCGGCACCGCCGCGCTCGGAGTACCGGTGCTCCTCGGCTTCGAGGACCCCGCGGGTACCTCGACCGGCAGCGTCCTGCCCACCGGCCATGCCGTGGACACCCTGACCGGGCCCTCCGGCACCGTAGAGGCGTCCCTGGTCGACGCCGGCGCCCCGGCGGCGCTGCTGGAGGCCAAGGCGTTCGGACTCGACGGCACGGAGTCGCTCGCCGACTTCGCCGAGGCCGTACCCGCCCTCACCGTCCTGCGTCGGCAGGCCGCCCTGGCCATGGGACTGGCCCGGGAGACCGACCCCGTCAGCCACGCCGTCCCGAAGGTCGGAGTGGTCGCCCGTCCTCTCACCTACCACACCACCGACGGCACCCTCGTCCCACAGGACGAGTACGACCTGGCCGTCCGCATGGTCTCCATGCACGCGCCCCACCCGGCGATCGGCCTCACTTCGGCCGTCGCGCTGGCCACCGCAGCCGCCATCCCCGGCACCCTCGCCCACCGCGTCGCCCGGCAGACCGCCGACGGGACGCTGCGCCTGGGCACCCCGGCCGGTGTCATCACAGCCCGCGCCGTCCCCGCCGCGGACGGCGCGTCCCCCACGGTGCTGCTGCACCGCGCCGCCCGTCGCATCGCCCGAGCCGAACTCCTCGTTCCCGTCCTGGAAGGACGCCCCGCATGAGCCGCAACGACGCCGCCCCGGGTACCGTCACCGCTCCACCCGGCCGCCTGCGCAGGCTGCTGTCCCTGCTCTACGTCCAGTGTCTGATCGGCGTCCTGGCCGGGGCCGCCGTCGGCTGGCTGTGGCCGTCGTTCGGAGCCGATCTCAAACCCCTGGGCGACGGGTTCATCGCGCTGGTCCGCATGATGATCGCGCCCGTCATCTTCTGCACCGTCGTCCACGGCATCGCCTCCATGGGCAACGCGCGCGCCGTCGGCCGGGTCAGTCTCAAGGCGCTGATCTACTTCGAGGTCCTGACGACCGTCGCCATGGTGACCGGTCTGGTGGTCGTGAACGTCGTCCAGCCCGGCAGCGGGCTGCACGTCGACCCCTCGACCCTGTCGGTCAAGGGTCTGCCGCCGGAGGCGACGGCGAGCCACGAGAGCGTCGCCGCCTTCGTCCTCGCCATGATCCCGGACACCCTGCTCAGCGCGCTGACCGGCCACGAGATCCTGCCCGTGCTGCTGGTGTCGGTACTGTTCGGCTTCGGCCTGAACGCCGCCGGCGAGGCGGGCCGGGGAATCACCGAGGGCGTCGAGAGGCTGTCGAGGGTCCTGTTCACGCTCATCCGCTGGATCATGAGGTTGGCCCCGATCGGTGCCTTCGGTTCCATGGCCTTCACCATCGGCAACTACGGACTGGAAACGCTGCGCCACCTCTTCCTGCTGGTCGGCTCCTTCTGGCTCACCGCCCTGTTCTTCGTCCTGGTCGTGCTCGGCGCCGTCATGCGCGTCAACGGCCTGCGCCTGCTGCCCTTCCTCCGCTACATCAAGGAGGAACTGCTGATCGTGCTCGGCACCTCGTCCTCCGAGCCGGTGCTGCCCCGCATGATGGCCAAACTGCAGCACGCGGGCGCCTCGAAGCCAGTCGTCGGAATCACCCTGCCGGCCGGGTACTCCTTCAACCTCGACGGCACCGCCATCTACCTGACCATGGGCTCCGTTTTCCTCGCCCAGGCCCTCGGCATCGACCTCAGCCTCACCCAGCAGCTGTCCATGCTCGCCGTCATGCTGCTCACCTCAAAGGGCGCGGCCGGCGTCACCGGCTCCGGCTTCATCGCCCTGGCGGCCACCCTCAGCGCCGTACCGCACGTGCCCGTCGCCGCCCTGGCACTGATCTTCGGGATCGACCGGTTCATGTCCGAGGCCCGCGCACTGACGAGCGTGGTCGGCAACGGAGTCGCGACGCTGGCCGTGGCCAAATGGGAGGGGCAGCTGGACGCAGAGCGTGCCAGGGCCGTCCTGCGCGGCGACCTCCCGTTCACGCCAGTGCCCGAGGCCGACCCCACCGCTGTTCCGCAGACCGACCCCCAGGCCGGAGCGAAGCCCGAGGACACCGATCCCGAAGCTCCGGCCGAAAGGGACCGCGAACCGGTCCCCGCCGCGGGCTGACCCACCCTCACCACCGGTCCGGAGCACACGGGCTCCGGACCGGCCCCCTCAGCCGGCGGCACGCTCGTCTCCATCAACCAGCCGCGTGCTGCCAAGGTCGAGCTCCCCGCGGCCCTGAATGCGCCAACCCCGGGTTGCTGGTAGACGGGAGAGTGTCTGGTCCCGCTCGGGCCGGGGCAGTGTGGACGCGAGGTCTGGTGCGGAGGGGAGGCGGGGCCGGTGCGGGTGGTTGTCACGGGTGCATCCGGTTTCTTGGGAGGCATGCTGGCTGAGCGTCTGGTCCGGACGCGGGAGTTGGGTGGTGTTCCGATCGGCAGGCTGGTGCTGGCCGACCAGGTGATGCAGTCCAACAGCGCGCTGGTGGCCGACCCGCTGGTGGAAGTGGTCCGCGGCGACCTGGCCGCGTGCTGCCAGGAGCTGTTCGCTCAGCCGGTGGATGTGGTCTTCCACCTCGCGGCCGCGGTGTCTGCGGCTTGCGAGGCGGACTTCGAGCTGGGATTGCACGCCAACGTGGACGCCACGCGGGCCGTTCTCGACGCGGCCCGGGCACAGGCGGTGGCGGGCGGCCCGGTGGTACGGCTGGTGTTCGCCAGCAGCATCGCCGTCTACGGCTCCAGTCCCGATCTGCCGCTGCCCGCGGTGGTGAGTGAAACCACGCTTCCGCTGCCGCAGTCGAGCTACGGCACACAGAAACTCATGTGCGAGCACCTGATCACGGACATGACCCGCCGCGGCCTGCTCGACGGCCGGGTCGCACGGCTGATGACGGTGGCGGTCCGCCCGGGTGCCCCCAACGCGGCCGCCTCCGGCTTCATCTCCGCCCTCATCCGCGAACCACTCGCCGCCCGGCCGACGATCTGTCCGGTCGACCCGAGCCTGCGCGTGGCGGTTGCCTCCCCGCGCCGCACCATCCAGGCGCTGACGCAAATCGCCGAGGCCGAACGCGGCCCCGGCCCCGGCCACCTCAGCGGTGTGCTGCCCGTCAACCTTCCCGCGCTGACCGTCTCCGTGGCCGAGATCCTGGCCGCGCTGCGCGAGGCGGCCGGGGGAGACGCGGCGGACCTGGTGAGCCTGGCACCCGATCCGGCCATCGAAGCCATCGTCGGCTCGTGGCCGGCCGTCTTCGACTCCCGGCGCGCTGCCGCACTGGGACTGCGGCCTGATCCGAGCTTCCTGAGTGTGGTCAGGGAGTACGTCGCCGATCACCGGGACGCCGTAAGCGCGGCCATGCGGTGATCACCCGGACCCCTGTCGTAGGCGAGGCCGCGAAGGCAGGCAGGCGGGCGCCGCCAGCCCCGTCATCGCACGTGAGAAATACGGCGACGGCGTCGATCATCCCCGGGATACTGGTCGCCCATGGATGAGGTCGAGGTCGTCGTCGCCCATTCCGAGCGCGCGACCCTGCGCGTCGGCGATGTGTTTCTGAAGGTGGACGCCGATCAGGCGCGCATCGACGTCGAGATCGAGGCGATGTCCCTCGCGCCAGTGCCAACTCCGCAGGTCCTGTGGCGCAAGCCGCCCGTGCTCGCGCTCGCCGCGCTGACAGGGACGACGCTCGGACGCCTCGGCGGGCCGTCCACCGGGTCGCCGACGGCATGGGCCGCGGCGGGCGCCGCCATCCGGAAGGTGCACGATGCGCCACTGCCGCCCAGGCTCGGCCGGGCCGGCCGGAGCGTCGCCGCGCTGGTGGCGGAGCTGGACGACGAGTGCGAGTGGCTCGTGACCAACGGCGTCCTGCCCGCGGACCTGGTCACCCGCAACCGCCAGGTCGCCGAGGCCGCGCTCCGGCCCTGGACTCCGGCGTTCACGCACGGCGACCTGCAGATCGCGCACGTCTTCGTCGACGGAGACGAGATCACGGGCATCATCGACTGGTCCGAGGCGGGCCGGGGCGACGCCCTGTACGACCTCGCCACCTTCACGCTCGGACACGAGGAGCACCTGGACGACCTCATCGCCGGTTACGGCACCGACGTCGACCTCGACGTGATCCACGCATGGTGGTCGTTACGAAGCCTGCTGGCCATCCGCTGGCTTCTCGAGCACGGTTTCGACGCGTTCGCTCCGGGTTGCGAGGTCGACGTGCTGCGATCCCACATGTGAGATCGTCCGGGCCCGGGACTGCTGTGACGCTGTTGTGGCAGAAGATGTGGGGCGCTCACAGCCGGGTAGGTCTCGTCCTGGTGATGTCGGCGTACGGTGCTCGCGCTGTTATTCCTCATCCCGGCCGACTGGTTCTCGGCTTCGGACTCGCCGGTTACGGCTTTGGCGCGTTAGGACGGTGGCACCGACTCCTCTCCGCTTCGGCCCTGCCGGACGCCGGGCCAGTGGGAGCGGGCGCTGCGCGTATGCCGCCACCACCGTCCCCGGATATCTCAACCCGGCGGTCCTGGGCCTCGCGCTGGCGTCTGCCGCATGTGCCGGCACCGCCACCCTGCGGACGGAGCGCGGCGGCAAGCGGAATCCAACCCGCTGACCAGAACGGACACGCTCCGGCCCCACCCTTGTTCAATCTATCGATATTCGATAGATTCCCATCGTCATTCGATGGAAGGATGGGTCGTGGGAAAGCTGACGGTGGCGGCGCTGCGCGCCGTGCTCATGGTGGTGTTCATCGGCACCGTGTTCATTCAGGTACTGATGGTGTGGACGTTGATCAGCGGGAACGACCCCGAGGACGGCTCGCTCCCGCTGACCGCGTTTCGCATCGTCACGATCGTGGGCATGGTGTCGGTCCAGGTCGCCGTCGTCTGCGTCGGGCGGTTGGTGGCGATGGTGCGACGCGGCACCGTGTTCTCCCACGCCGCCTTCCGGTACGTGGACGGCGTGATCGGCGCGATCGTGGCCGCTGCCCTCCTGTGGTTCACGGTCACAGCCATCAACGCGCCCGGGCAGCGTGACGACCCGGGCGTCACCCTCATCATGGGCGGCATCGGCGTGGCCGTCCTCGGCGTCGCGCTCATCGTGCTCGTGCTGCGGATGCTGCTCGCCCAGGCCGTCGCGCGCGACGTCGAAGCGACGCAGATGCAGGCCGAGTTGGACGAGGTGATCTGATGCCGATCGCCGTCGACATCGACGTGATGCTGGCCAAGCGGAAGATGTCCGTGGGCGAGCTCGCGGACCGCGTGGGCATCTCACCCGCCAATCTGGCGGTCCTGAAGAACGGCCGCGCCAGAGCCGTGCGCTTCACGACGCTGGCCGCGCTCTGCGAAGTGCTCGAGTGCCAGCCGGGCGACCTGCTGCGCTGGGAGGCCGAGGACCTGGCCGGCGGATGAACCGGCACTCCTTCCGACGACTCGGCGCGGGGCGGCGGGTGTGCTCGGCCGCGGATCGTTGGCCCGGCTTCCGTACCCTGGCGCTATGCGCATGCGCCCCACCCTGAGTTGGACTCCCTCCGATGACCTGCCGCCGAGTACGACGGATCTGCGGCCGGTCGTCGACGCCCTGCGAGCCGGCGGCGTGCTGGTGCTCAGTGGTGCGGGCATGTCCACGGAGTCCGGCATTCCCGACTACCGCGGTGAGGGCGGGAGCCTGAGCCGGCACACGCCGATGCTGTACCAGGACTTCACCGGGAGCGCCCAGGCGCGGCGCCGGTACTGGGCGCGCAGTCACCTCGGCTGGCGCGCCTTCGGACGGGCCCGTCCCAACACGGGGCACCGTGCGGTCGCCGAGTTCGGGCGGCAGGGGCTGCTTTCGGGAGTGATCACCCAGAACGTGGACGGGCTGCACCAGGCCGCCGGAAGCGAGGGCGTGGTGGAACTCCACGGGAGCCTGGAGCGGGTGGTGTGCCTGGACTGTGGCGCCCTCAGCCCCCGGCGTGAACTGGCCGCCCGGCTGGCGGAGGCCAATCCGCACTTCGCTCCGGTGGCGGCGGGCATCAACCCGGACGGTGACGCCGACCTCAGCGACGACCAGGTCGGGGACTTCCGCGTGGTGCCCTGCGTCGGCTGCGGCGGCATCCTCAAGCCGGACGTGGTGTTCTTCGGCGAGGCCGTGGCACGTGAGCGGGTCGAGCGGTGCCGGGAGCTGGTGGGCGCCGCGGACACGCTGCTCGTCCTGGGTTCCTCGTTGACGGTGATGTCGGGGTTCCGGTTCGTGCGTCAGGCCGCGGAGGCGGGGAAACCGGTGTTGATCATCAATCGGGACGTGACGCGGGGTGACCGGTATGCCCTCACCCGGATCGAGCTCCCGCTGGGGCGGGCGCTCGCTACGGTGACCGGCCGACTGGGTCATTCCGACGACAGCCTGGCGGCGCCTTCGATCTGACGTGCTGCACCGGTCGTGCCGTCGTGCACCGGCCGGGCCGCTTCCCGGGCTCGCGCCCGGGAAGCGGCTGCGCGCTAGTCGCAGGTCAGGGTCGGCATCGCCCAGTCGCCGTGGTCGTTGCCGTTTCCGTCGCCGGCGTCACCGACCTTGAGGTCGATCACCTGGGCGCCGCTGACGTCGACGTCGATGGGCACCGCGGCCTGTTTGCCGCGGATCGTCGGCGTGGTCACCAGCGTCTTGCCGTCGGCGATCACGGAGAACGTCACCGTTCCCGCGCCGCCGGTCTCGTCGTCGACCCCGACATCCGCCGTGAACCGGGAGCAGGTGCCGGCGAGATAGAGCTGGACGTCGCTGACCGAGTTGGTGCCCAGACCCTTGGTGTAGCCGACTCCGGCGATGGTGATCGGTCGGCCGTCGCCGGCCGCCTGCTCGCCGACGCTGCTGTCGCGCTCCACCGGACCCCAGCCGTTGGTGGACGACAGGAACGTCAGGTCGCTCACCGCGCTCTTGCCGGACGGCGGAGCGGGCGGGATTCCGCCGACGATCCGCTCGTCATCGCCGACGGCCTGGCGTCCGTTCTGCCGGTAGTGCACCGTCGCCGTGATCGCCGAGGCGGACGGCAGCGTCCCGGTCGGCGGCTGGACCTTCCAGGTGAAGGTGGCCGAGCCGCCCGGTGGCACCCGCTTGACGGACGTGGGGCTCGTGGCGCTGAGGCTCCAGCCGTCGGGTGCGGCGAGCGAGCCCGTCAGCTCGGACGCGGACGACCGGTCCTTCGGTACCCGCACCGTCGCCTCGGCTGTGAAGGCCTGGCCAGGCTGAGCGGTGTCGGGCACGTTCAGGGTGACGTCCGCTCCCGGACGCTTCGGCATCGCGTACGTACGGGCGTCGTAGCGCGGGCTGTCGTTCTGTGCGACGCGCAGGGACGAGGCGTAGCTGCCGTAGTTGGTCAGTGACACCTTGCCCAGCCCGCCGGTGCTGCCGTCCAGGTTCCACACGGCGATGGCGATGCTGTTGCGGCCGTTGGGATTCAGGATTCCGTTGGGTACGGGGAAGGTGTGCTGCGGGCCGAGGTAGTTGACGTAGTTGCCGACCTGCCAGCCGTTGACGAAGATCGTCGCACGGTACTTGCGTGACGGGTCGTCGGTGAACGTCAGCCCGAGCGAGGTGTCCTGGCCGTGCGGCAGGTCGAGGCCGACGTCGGTCCGGTACCAGGAGACCCCGGGATGGGTGTCGTTGGTCGGCAGGGAGACCCGGTCCCAGTTCTTGTCCGGGTAGCCCGGCAGGGACCAGCCGGCCCGCTCGCCGTACAGGCCGCCCGTCGAGAGCGGTCCGCGCACCGTGTCCTGCAGGTCCTCGCCGCCGCGTACGCCCTGCAGCCGCCAGGTGACGGAGGTCAGGGGCGCGCCGACGAGGGAGGCGCTGGTCAGGCCGCGCGCGGTCTTGTTGCCGTTGGTGGAGTTGTAGTCCTCCTCGTGTCCCATGTTCACGGTGAGCACGGAGAGGACGTTGTCACCCTTGGACTTCACCGAACCGTCCGGGAAGGTGAAGTCGGCGCTGCCGGTGGTGGAGCTGCCCAGGAAGGTGCCGTTCAGCCAGGCGGAGAAGGCCTGCGCGCCGCCGCCGGAGTCCGACACCAGGTGGATGCCGGTCTCCTTGCCGGTGGCGTGGAAGCGGCCGCGGTACCAGGTGTTGCCGGTGTGGAAGCCGTAGTCGTCGGCGTAGAGGACGGGCAGCGAGTTGACGCCGGAGACGCTGTTGGTGGTGGTCTTGTCGGCCACCGGCCAGGTGGAGTCGTCGAAGGCGGGAGCCGCTTCGGGGGACTCCTCGGCGTGCTTCCAGTTCGTCAGGTCCGGCAGGTGAACCGCGGCGGCAACCGGGATCTTCCCGGTGAGGCTTCCGGTGTCGCCGGCCCGGGTCTTCAGTTCCCTGCCGTTCCAGGTGACGTGGGTGGCGGAGGTGAACACCTCGATGTTCTTGTCGTCGGCGTTGTCGCCGGTGAGCGCCACGGTGCGGCCGCCGCCGAGGCTGGTCGCGGTGCGCAGCAGATGGGTGCCGCGGACGAGTACCGGTCCGTTCGCCGTGTCCTGGCGCCAGAACGTCTTGGCCGTGGCCTTGTCGCCGACGAGCAGGAGCAGCGGGGGCTTTCCGCCGCCGCTGACGCTGATGCGGATCAGGCCCTGGTGGGTGTAGTTCAGCCGCAGGTCACCGGTGGCCTCGTCCCAGGTGGTGGTGGCCGTGCCGCCGCTGGTGGTGACGGTGGGCTTTGAGGAGTAGCGCAGCACGGTCTCTCCGTCGCTGCCCGGGTCGCCGTAGAGCACGGCGACATCGCGGTCGCCGATGGCCGCACTGGTCATGATCTCGGAGGTGGAGTACTGCAACTGCGCGTGGCCGAGCTGGTAGTCGGCGACGATCACGTGGGAGTCGCGGCCGTCGAGCGTGATCGCGGTGCCCGGCTGCTGGGGCACGACCGGGTAGGTCGGCTCGTCGGCGGCGGTGCCCGTCGGTACGTCGATGGCGTCGATGGCCACGTAGTTGTCGGTGGAGGCCGAGCTGTGGCTGCCTGCGACGACGATCTTCAGGGTGTGGGATCCGGCCGGCAGACCGGTCTTCTGGAAGATCACCGCCTGGTTCTCGCCGCCCGAGTCGTCGACCGTCGCCACCTTGGTGCCGTCCAGGTAGACGTCGGCGTAGCCGTGGTTGTCGGTCTTCGACCCGATCCAGCGGATCGCGGTGCCGTCGAAGGGGACGGTGAGGGAGTCGCCGGCCTTGTTGGAGAACGACTCGGTGTGCTTGTAGTCGCCCCCGGTGTAGCTCTGGTTGGCGACGTGCGACCACGAACCGGTGTACTGCAGCGCGGAGTCGGGGTCGTCCCAGGTGTAGGTGGTGTCCGCGGCCGGCTGGGCGTTGAAGTCCAGCGAGATGTGGGTCTTGTCGACCGCCGTGGACGTGGAGTTCCCGTGCCGCAGCACATGGAACTGCGTCTTGGTGTCGGGGTTCATCCGGGCGGTGTCGACGACCGCGGAGTCGTCCGGCGGCGTGGTCCTGATCGCCTCGGTCTTGGTCAGCGGCGCGACCGACTGGGTGAAGTACCCGATCAGCTTGTCCTCGTCGTACTTGGGGTCGAGCTGGCGGGTCTCACGGATCGCCGCTCCGTAGTCGTACGACGTGTAGTTCTCCGGCATGCCCAGCCAGCCCCAGTTGGTACCGCCGTAGGTCATGTAGAAGCTCTGCGCGGTGGCGCCGACGGCTATGTTCTGCTTGTAGAACACGTTGGCGAACTGGTCGTTGATCAGCTGGGCGCACTTGTCGTAGCCCGGCCCGCCCCAGGGGTCGAAGGCGCCGCCCTGGAACTCCGGGGAGTACAGCGGCTTGCCGGCCGGGTGGTCGTAGCTGATGTCGGGGACGCCGTTCCACTTCGTGGGGTTGGAGCAGTCGAAGCCCTGCGGGTAGGAGTCCGGCCCGTCGACGTCCAGGGCGCCGGCACCGGAGTTGAAGGTGCCGTTGTTGTTGCCGGTCAGCGGGACGGTGATGCCGTCGGCGCGGGCCTTGTCCTCCAGGTGCTGCATGTAGGAGCGGCCGGCGGCGGAGCCGTTGTAGTACTCGTTCTCGACCTGGTAGGCGATGACCGTGCCGGTGCCGTTGGTCAACTGGTGGCGGGCGATGATCCGGTCGATCTGCGTCAGCCATTCGTCGGCGTACTTCAGGAACCGCGGGTCGTCGCTGCGGTTGTTCCCGGCCTTGGTGGTCAGCCAGCCGGGCAGACCACCGCTGTCGACCTCCGCGTTGATGTACGGCGCCGGGCGCGCGATGACATAGAGTCCGGCCTCCTGGGCCATGTCGAGCAGCTTGTCGACATCACGCACTCCGCTGAAGTCGTACACACCCGGCTTGGGGGAGTGGTAGCCCCAGTCGAAGTACAGCGAGGTGGAGTTGAAGCCGGCGGCCTTCATCTTCTGGAAGATGTCCCGCCACAGGTCCGGGCTCGGGAGCCGGAAGTAGTGGAACTCGCCGGACCACAGGTAGGTGCGCTTGCCGTCGACGAGGAACGAGTATCCGTCAAGACTCACGGTGTGCGCCTGCGGGCTGCCGGCAGAGGCGGCGGACGTCTTACCGCCACTGTCCTGTGCCACGGCGGGCGCGGTCATGCCCGCGGCCAGGGCGATGGTCGCCGCGGTCGAGAGGACCGCCTTCCACCACCGGCCGCGGCCGGGTCTCGCAGCTCTTGAACCGATTCGATTACTCCGCACTGCGGCCTCCATACCGCCTGAGCAATCAGCATCAAACAGACTCAGGCAAAGTCGAACAGTAGAGCCGCGCAAGGAGCAACACAATGGGTCGGAAGCACACGGTCGAGACGGCAGAGGCCGGCGCGAAACCGGCACCAGGGCAGGCCACTTGACTGCACGTCACGACACCGGGATGAGGTCTGGTGGGCAGGGTCCTGGTCCCGCAGGGGAGGTTGCCCGCGAAGACCCGCACGCCCTCAGCGCCGTCGTCACGCACAGGATCGGGGTGATGTTCTTCCCCGACCGGTCCGCCGCCTTCGTCAGGCGGGTTGAGCACGGGGTGCCTTGGCGGGATGCTGGAGGCAGTGCCCGTCATCGGTGACGTAGCGCCGAGCCGCGGCGCGATTCGTGCTGCGGCGCGAGAGGAACGATGCCGGACACCGCCCATGGACCAGGAACCCGACACGAGCGCAGCGGCGAGGGACTCGGGGACGCCCGAGGACTTCGCCGTCGTCATCGACGCCCGCGGGGCCGTCATGGCCTGGAGCGCCGGTGCGAGCAGGCTGCTCGGGTACGAGGCCGAGGAGGTCGTCGGCCGTCCCGCCGCCTCCCTGCTCGCCGCGAAGCTGCCTTTCGCGATGCGCCGCCGCCTGGCCGCAGGGCAACCGTGGACGAGCGATCTGGCGCTGCACAAACGCGACGGAGACCGCGTCAAGGTGCAGCTGCGGGGCTTGCCGCTGGCGCACTCCGACGCCGGGACCCCTTGGGTCGTCGCCCCGGCGGCGATGGCGTACCCCGCCGCGCCGGCCGACGAGGAGACGGCCGAACTGTGGGACCTCACGCTCGCCCAGCTCCCCCTGCCCGTGGCCGTCTACGACCGCGAGGCCCGGTTCGTGGCGTGCAACCAGGTGATGAGCCGGGCCATGGGACTCACACAGGAGGAGATGAGGGGCCTGACCCTGTGGGAGATCTACCCCGCCCCGCCCCTGGACGAGATCGACCGCCTCCAGCGCCAGGTCGTGGCCACCGGCAAGCTGATCTTCCGCGAGGAGCAGCCGTTCCGGGCCTCCGGCGAGGTCCGCGATCACGCCTGGTCGGTCTATCTCTCCCCGCTCAAGGACCGGGCGGGCGAGGTGCTCGGGGTGTCGGCAGTGGTGATCGACATCACCGAGCAGTACTGGGCCCGACGCCGTCTGGCGGTGCTCAACGAGGCCGGCACCCGCATCGGCAGCACCCTGGACGTGACCCGGACAGCCGAAGAGCTGACCGAAGTGGCGGTGGAGGGGTTCGCCGACTTCGTCACCGTCGACCTGTTGGAGTCGGTCGCCCAGGGCCACGAGCCGCAGCCGATACCGCCTGGCACACCGGTGCAGTGCCGCCGGACCGCACAGCGGTCGGTGCTCTCCGGCTGCCCGGAAGCCGCGGTCCGGGCGGGCGACGTCGACGTCTACCCTCCCGGAACACCACCGGCACAGGCCCTCATCACCGGCCAGGGCGCCTACTACCGTGCGAGTGACCCGAAGCTGCGCGAGTGGACGACGGCCTCCCCGGCCCGTGCCGAGAGCATGCGCCGGTTCAAAATGCACTCGGTGATGATGGTGCCGCTGCGCGCACGGGGCATCACCCTGGGCGTGATGCACCTCCTCAGGCACCGGACGGCGGACACGTTCGGCGAGGACGATCTGCTGCTCGCCGAGGAGATCGCCGCCCGGGCCGCGGTGAGCATCGACAACGCCCGCCGCTACACCCGCGAACGCCGCACCGCGCTCACCCTCCAGCGCAGCCTCCTGCCCGCGCGGCTGCCCCGCGCCGAGGCCATGGACCTCGCCTACCGGTACTTTCCCGCCGGTTCGGGGGAGGAGATCGGCGGCGACTGGTTCGATGTCATCGCGCTGTCCGGCGGGCGGGTCGCGCTGGTGGTCGGGGACGTCGTGGGCCACGGCGTGCACGCCTCCGCCACGATGGGTCGCCTGCGCACCGCGGTACGGACCCTCGCGGACGCCGACTTCACGCCCGACGAGCTGCTCACCCGGCTGGACGACCTGGTCATCCGCCTCGACCGGGAGGAAGGCCCCGACGCGCGACGCGACACCGACGGGGCCTCGGGAGAGGTCGGTGCCACCTGCCTCTACGCCGTCTACGACCCCGTCGCCGGCGTCTGCGATCTGGCCCGGGCCGGACACCCGCCACCCGTCCTGGTCACAGCCGACGGCACCGTACAGCTCCTGGACCTGCCCGCCGGGCCACCGCTCGGCCTGGGCGGACTGCCCTTCGAGGACGCCCGGATCGACATGAGCGAGGGAAGCGTCCTCGCCTTCTACACCGACGGCCTGATCGAGACCCCCGGTCGCGACATCGACGTAGGACTGGAGTTGCTGACCGAGGCACTGCGCCGCCCGGCCGCCGACCTGGAGGAAGTCTGCGACGAGGTGATGCGCAAGGTACGGCCCGACCCGCCGGCCGACGACATCGTCCTGCTGCTGGCCCGCACCTCCGGACTCGGGGCGGACCGGGTGCGCACCTGGAGGCTGCCCGCCGACCCCGCCGCCGTGGCCGGCGCCCGCCGGACGGCGAGCGAACAGCTGACCGCCTGGGGCCTGGCCGAACTCGACTTCTCCACCGAGCTGATCGTCAGCGAACTGGTCACCAACGCCATCCGCTACGGCAGCGAGCCCATCGAGCTACGGCTGATCCGAGCCGACGTACTGATCTGTGAAGTCTCCGACTCCAGCAGCACCGCGCCTCACCTGCGGCGGGCCCGGGTCTTCGACGAGGGCGGACGCGGACTGCTGCTCGTGGCGCAGGTGGCCCAGCGCTGGGGCAGCCGCCACACGTCCACCGGCAAGACCATCTGGGCCGAACAACCGCTGCCCGACTGAGCGTCCCGGAGCCATGGCGCTGACGACGCGCACACCTCCCGGCATGGCAAGCTGTGCTCGCAACTGCCCGAGCCCCAGGAGGACACGATGACCGCAGAGTCCGCAGCCCAGCAAGGTTCGGAGCCGGCTGACGCCGAGACATCCGCTCCTGTTCCCGCAGGCGACGGCCAGGACGACATCAAGCGCAAGTTCCGCGAGGCCCTGGCACGCAAGCGTGGTGCGCAGGCGGACTCCGCCGACGCTGCCGCGAACGGCGACGCGTCGAAGATCCGCGGCGCGCACGGTCCGGCTGCGCACCAGCGGTCGTTCCGGCGCAAGAGCGGCGGCTGAGCGGCTGACGTACCCGGCTCAGCGCAGTCGGCGTACGCGCAGCACCAGATCGTCGGTGTGGTGCGCGCCGGCGCCGCCGTCGGGCACCACACGGGGCCGCTGCTCGTGCACCTCGACCTGCCAGTCGTCGTCGAGGAGGTCGAGGACCATCGAGGGCCAGACGTAGTCAGCCGGGTCGAAGCCGCTTTCGTGGTCCTGCTGGGTCTCCATCCCCGCGTGGTGCACGACCAGCAGAATGCCGCCCGGCGCGACGGCGGCGAGCAGTGCTCGCTCCGCCGCGGCGTCAGGGGTGCGCAGCAGCGCCGGGTACTGCGCCGATACCAGGTCGAAGGAGGCCGGCGGGAGTATCGCGTCGGTCAGCGCGGCGTGTACCCAGTGAACGGTGAGGCCGGCGTCCCGTGCGTGCCCGGCCGCCCGCCGCAGTGCCACGCCGGAGACCTCGAGCGCGGTCACGTCCCAGCCGCGGCGCGCGAGCCAGACGGCGTCCGCGCCCTCGCCGCAGCCGACATCGAGTACCCGGCCGGGGGCGAGCCCCGCGACCTCGGCCACGAGCGCACCATTGGGCCGGCCGCTCCACAACTGCTGCCGGTCTGAGTACCGGTTGTCCCATTCCGCCCGCACCGCCGGGTCCCCGAGATATCCGTCGGCAGGCCGGGTGGTGTCGGACGCGGGTGATCCTTCTGCGATGTTGTTGTCGGTCACGGACCCACCGTCGCCCAACCGGGTCCTGGCCTGCCACTTCTGTTGCCGGACCGGCAAAACGGCAGTTGTCGCGCCGCGTCCGCGCGCTCACGTCCTGGTGGCTCGGTTCTACGGGGCGGGCGGGCGCTGTCGTGTGGGGGCGTCTACCGGTGCGTGCTCAGGCCGTCGAGGATGAGCCCGAGCATGTGGGGGGCGCGGTCTTCAGGTGTGGACGCTGCGCGCCACAGTGCCCCCGTAAGTTGGAGGAAATCGCCGGGGTCGGCGTCCTGGCGGATGGTGTCGTCCTTCTTGCCGGCGTCCAGGAGTTGGGTGAGGGCGGCGATGACGGGGCCGTAGCTCTCCTCGGCGATCGCCTGGTGCGCCCCGGCGCTGAGGGCGTCACCCAAGCCGTGCTTCTTGCGCATGGCTTCGACCAGGTCGGTCGTCCAGTGGCGCAGCGCTTCCAGCGGCGGCATCTCGGCCAGCAGATTCGGCACGGTGCCGGTGATGCGTGCGACCTCGTCCTGGTAGACGGCCAGGACCAGGGCCTCGCGGGTCGGGAAGTTGCGGTACAGCGTGCCCGCGCCGACTCCGGCGCGCTGGGCCACCTGGTTCATCGAGGCGTTGCCGTCCTCGCTGAACGCCTCGCGGGCGGCCGCGAGGATGCGTGCCCGGTTCTCGCGAGCGTCTGAACGAACCACGGGACCTCACCTTGCTAAGTGGAGAACTCTCCACTACGTTATTCGGAGAGCTCTCCACTTACTTTAGAGGGGCGTCATGGACTACATCAAGCTCGGCACCACAGGCATGGACGTGTCACCGATCGCGATCGGCGCGATGACCTACGGCGAGCCCGACCGCGGGCACCCCGTCTGGTCGAAGAGCGAGCAGGAGGCCCGGCCGCTCATCCGGCACGCGGTCGAGGCGGGGATCAACTTCTTCGACACCGCGAACATGTACTCCAACGGTTCCAGCGAGGAAATTCTCGGCCGTGCGCTGAAGGACTACGCCGACCGCGACGCCGTGGTCATCGCCACCAAGCTGCGCCACCCGATGCGCCTCGGCCCTAACGGACGAGGGCTGTCGCGCAAAGCGATCATGACGGAGGTCGACCACTCCCTGCGCCGCCTGGGAACCGACTACATCGACCTCTACCAGATCCACCGCAACGACCACTCCACTCCCTGGGAGGAGACGCTCGAAGCACTCAACGACCTCGTGAAGGCCGGCAAGGTCCGCTACCTCGGCGCCTCGTCCATGCACGCCTGGGAGTTCGCCAAGGCCCTGCACCTGCAGAAGCAGAACGGCTGGGCGCGCTTCGTGTCGATGCAGAACCACTACAACCTGCTCGCCCGCGAGGAGGAGCGCGAGATGATCCCGCTGTGCCTGGACGAGGGTGTCGGCACGGTCATCTGGTCGCCCTTGGCGCGCGGACGCCTGGCCCGCGCGTGGGACGACGCCCGCGCCACGGCACGCTCCGAGACGGACGGAGCGTACGCGGACCTCCTCTACTCTCCCGAGCAGGAGGCATCCAACCAGGCCATCGTCGACGCGGTGGGTCAGGTGGCACAGGCTCACGGCGTCAGCCGTGCACAGATCGCGCTCGCCTGGCTGCGAAGCCGACCGGTCGTCACCGCACCGCTCGTCGGCGCCGGCTCGATCCGGCAGATCGACGAGGCCGTGGCCTCCCTGGAAGTCGAGCTCACCGACGACGAGGTGCGCGCCCTGGAGGCCCCGTACACGCCGCGGTACGACTGGCAGGGCGTCTCGGACGAAGCGGAGATGGAGGCCATCCGCCGGCGTGTCCCCGGAATGGCCCTGGCATGAGGCCCATCATCCGCTCCGGCGCTGCCGCCGATGCCGCAGCCCTCCCCACCCACTCTCCTCGGCCGGCTCGTGTCCTGGCCCGCCGAGTTCATCACCGCCGCCACCTGGCAGGGCCCGCCGTACTCACCCCTCTACAACGTCGCGAGCCGAGGAGACACAGATGACATCGGTACTGGTCACCGGAGGAACAGGATTCATCGGCAGCTGGTGTGCCCTGACCCTGCTCGATGCCGGACACACGGTTCGCACCACGGTCCGCGACCTGCGGCGTGAACGGGCACTGCGCTCCTGGCTCCACGCGGCCGGGCCGTTCGACGACGCCCGCCTCACGGTCGTACGCGCCGACCTCGAACACTCCGAGGGCTGGGACGACGCCGTCGCCGACTGCGACTACGTCCTGCACGTCGCCTCCCCGACCCTGCGGCACACCCCGGCGAACGACGACGACCTGGTCGTCCCGGCACGGGAGGGCGTCGTACGCGTGCTGCGCGCCGCCCGTGACGCCAAAGTCCGCCGGGTCGTCCTCACGAGCGCCTTCGGCGCCATCGGGATCGGGCACCCCCCGCGCTCGACCCCGTTCACCGAGGAGGACTGGACCGACCTCGACAGCGACATCCCGCCCTACCAGCGCTCCAAGACCCTGGCCGAGCGTGCCGCCTGGCGGTTCGTCGAGGAGGAAGGTGAGGGTCTGGAGATGGCAGCGGTGCATCCCGTGGGCGTCCTCGGTCCCCTGCTCGGCCCCGACGACCCGCCGTCCCTGCGACTGGTGCGCAGAATGCTCGAGGGACGGGTTCCGGCGTGCCCGCCCTTCGCGATGGGCTACGTGGACGTGCGCGACGTCGCCGACCTGCACGTGCGCGCGATGACCGATCCGGCAGCCGCCGGGGAACGCTTCCTTGCCGTCGCCGGACACAGCCTCCGCGTCATCGAGATAGCTCGCATACTGCGTGACCGCCTGGGTGAGCGCGCCACGAAGGCCCCGACCCGCGAACTGCCCGTCTGGCTCGCCCGCGCGCTGGGCGTCGTGAACCCGGAACTGCGACTGCTCAGGCACCAGCTCGGCCACGATCTCGACGCCACCGGCGCCAAGGCCGAGCGACTCCTGGGGTGGCGGGCCCGTCCGATCGAGGACACCATCGCCGAGACCGCCGAGAGTCTCCTTGCGCACGGCATCGGCCGCTGACCCGGACGTCGGCCGGCTTCCAAGGACGCACAGCGGGGCGACAGTCCCCAGCGACAGGATCCACGTGGGCGCCGAGCCCGTGGTCAACGCGAGCAGCACACTGAGGGGCCGCGCGCTGCCCGACAGGGGATGTTGGGTCACCCAAGCCGTGCAGTAGTCGTTGTCGTTCATCAAGGCGGTCCGAAGGAGCAGCAGCGGTGTCATGACCATCGCAGTCGGCCACGCGAGGGCGACCAGCAGCCAGTGGGCGCACCGAACCGGTCGCGTAGCACGCGCGACAACACCAGTGCCGTCAACACGTCCGGTATCGCCATCATCGACCCGCCCGCCACCAGCGCGTCGACGCGGGAGCGGGAGTCGACCTGCGGATCGTCGGCCCAATAGAAGGCGATGTACGCCCCGCACACGGCCGTCACGAGCACCAGTGCCGCGAGCGCGTGGGCGGCGACCCGAGCCGTGGGATTGGCCGGAAACGAGGCGCCGCGTCCCGGACCGCCGACGTCAGCAGGCGCTCCGCGAACTCCCTGACGTGACCGACATGGTGAACAGGTGTGACGTGTGCCGCCACCAGGCCTCCCCCCTCGCGCCGTCCGCACGAAGCGGACCGGCCCGAACGGTTCGGGTGTCTCGTGCAGAACGACAAGCCTGTCGTAGGCTGCCCGGCTTCGGCATCAGTGCAAACGCGTAGAGGGGTACGTACCCGCGGTGAGGGCGCCCGTCGCCGTCCCGCTCGCCGGTGACGGCTGTCGACCCGAACGCCCCTTCTACGTGGGAGGAATTCAGTACTTTCCACGATGCTCCCCGGGGCTGCACTCGGCGATCGTGGTGCCGTCGTCGGCTGCGGACCTGCCGACGCGAACGGGGAGGAAACATGCAAGCAGCCCAGAAGCGGCGTGCCGCCGCACGGGAGCGTGCGAACGAACTCGGGCTCGGCCAGTCATACCGGACCTTCGCCATCACTGGGGTCATGGGAGCCCTGGGGCGAGTCGGCCGGGGCTTCGTCCTGGTCGTGCTCTGTCTCTGTCTCGTCGCACTTGTCTTCATGCAACCACCGTCGGCGCTCCTCAAGGGCCTCGTCCTGACAGCCCTGCTGCTCGTCACGTACGGCAGCGGTCTGCTGTGGCGCCGGATGTCCGCCAACCTCGAGCTGAACAGGTGCTATCTGTACCCCGGCGGCGTGGTCGTCACCAATCCGTTCGGTCAGGTACGGGACGCGGTGGCCTGGTCCGAGGTGTCGATGCTGAAACTGACGAACGGGGCCGTGCTGGTGACGGCCATCCACCGGGTCGAGCTCGTACGGCGCGGGTCAACTCCCGTGGGGTTCGCGGTCCTCGGCGCGCAACCCGCCCTGGTCAAGGCACTCCAGGAGCAGGCGAAACGCAACGGAATCCCTCAGCGCGACGTCCACTACCACGTCTCCTAGTGACGCTCCCGTCCGGCACGAAGGAGGATCATGGACGGCACTCCGACGCCGGACTCCGACCCGGGAGAAGACCGCTCTTCCGATCCCACCGCATAGCCTCGACGGCGCCCAGCTCGTTGGGCCACGTCGTCGATTCCGGGTACGAGCCACGGGTCCGGCCCTACACGCGCGAAGTGAGGGGGCCCCGGCAGAGGAGGAGAATCGTGGCGGCGGCTCCCCGTGACGTCGTCATGCTGCCGAACTGCTCGCGCTCCCCTCTGCCGCCGCCGCGTATGACCGCACGGTTCCCCTGATACGGACAGGGCGGTGCACGGGCGGCGCGACCCCCGTCCGCTCGGCCCATGCACCGCGTCCTCGGCGAGACGGGGCCTGCACGCTCAGCAGGCCGGCGCCTCACCGCGCTCGCATGGTCAGTAGGCCCCGGTCGATCCTGTCCAGACCTGCGCGCCGCCGTCGTACCCGCCCTTCGCGAGCGACTTCACGTCGATGTCGTTGACCATCTTGGTGTAGCAGCTCGTCGAGCCATTGGGCACGGTGCAGGGGTACTCCTTGCCGTCGCTGGTGCGATGGACGATCGCCCACGGCTTGGACTGGTCCTGCGGAACGTAGGGCGCGCGGGAGATGCGTGCCCAGGCCGCGCGGCAGCTCGGGCTGTAGCGCAGTTCCAGATAGGCGGGACCGAGCCAGTGAGCGCCGTTGGACGGCGTGATGGCGTCGCTCTGGCAGTACGCGGCCGGGTCCTTGCCTTCGCAGGAGGATCCGTAGCATCCCGCGGCGTTCGCGGGCGTGGCGAGCGCGGTACCCGACGCGGCGAGGACCAGGACGGTCACCGAAGCGGCCCAGTTGCGAACCTTCATTGACTGACTCCTCGTCACGATCTCTGTCACGTATGGCAGTTGGTCCGGCCGTCTGTGCGACGACCGTTAATGTGAGGATCTGGATGGCGTCTTGCGAAAACCTTGTGACGGAGGATTGTTGAAGCTCCTTGTGCTCGGCCCATTGGAACTGCGCCTCGAGCGGGGGGCGCTGGACCTGGGGCAGCCCCGGCGGCGAGCGGTCCTCGCCGCGCTCGCGGCGGACTGCGGGCGCCCGGTGTCCATGGAGACGCTGGTCGACCGCCTGTGGGACGGCGATCCGCCCGACGGTGCGCGTTCGGTCGTCTACTCGCACATCAGCCGCTTACGCAGGCTCCTGGAGGAAGCCGCGGCCGGTGAGGACGCCGGGGCGGTGGGGCAGCCGTCGATCCGCCTGGGCAAGGCGTCCGGCGGGTACGTCCTGGAGGCGGACGACGACGCGGTCGACCTGACGCGGTTCCGCTCTCTCGTCGCGCGCGGGCGTGGGCCGGCCTGCCCGGACGCCGAGCGCACCGGACTGCTGGAAGAGGCGCTGCGGCTGTGGAGGGGCGTTCCACTGGAGGGTCTGTCCGGCGCCTGGGCCGAACGGATACGTACCGGCTGGGACCAGGAGCGTATCGAAGCGACACTGGCCTGGGCACGGGCCTGTCTGCGTCGGCGCAGCCCGGAGAGGGTGCCCGAACTGCTGCGGCCCCTGCTGGCCGACCATCCCCTGAACGAGCAACTGGCCGCGCTCCTGATGAGATCGCTGGCGGACGTCGGCTCGGCCGCCGACGCCCTGCGCGTCTACACCAGGATCCGTGAACACCTGGCCGACGAGCTCGACCTGCAGCCCGGGCCCGAACTCCGCGCGCTGTACGAGGAGTTGTCCACCGGCGCCGCGCTGCCACTGCAGCACCGGCCCGCCCCTCAGCAGACCGCCTCTCCCATTCCCGCGCAACTCCCCATGAACGTCCGGCCCTTCATCGGGCGGGACGAACAGCTCGCCGACCTGACCCGGGCCCTGATACCGGCCGACGGCGGCGAAGGGGCCACGGCGGCGGTCGTCTCCGCCGTCTCCGGCACCGCGGGAGTCGGCAAGACCGCGCTCGCCTTGCACTGGGCACACCAGTCCAGAGGGGCATTTCCCGACGGACAGTTGTACGTCGACCTCAGGGGTTACGACCCGCAGACCCCGCTTTCCGCGGCCCAGGCCCTGGTCGGCTTCCTCACCGCCCTCGGTGTGCCGTTGCAGGAGATCCCGCTGCGTCTGGAGGACCGCGCAGCGCGCTATCGGACGGCTCTCGACGGCCGACGGCTTCTGGTGATCCTCGACAACGCCGCGTCACCCGCGCAGGTGAGACCGCTACTGCCGGGCAGCCCGAACTGCCGGGTGCTGATCACGAGTCGGGACTCGCTGAGCGCGCTCGTCGCCGTGCACGGCGCGCACCGCGTGGTGCTCGACGCGCTGGACCTGAGCGACTCCCTCGCCCTGCTGCGCGCGTTGACCGGCGAGCGCGTCGACGCGGAGCGCGCCAGTGCCGAGGATCTCGCGCAGCAGTGCGCACGCCTGCCCCTGGCCCTGCGGGTGGCGGCGGAGCTGGTGCTGTCCCGGCCTGCCGAGCCGCTCGCCCACCTGGTGGCCGAACTCCACGACCACCAGCGGCGGCTGGACCTGCTGGACACGGGCGACGATCCCCGGGCCGCCGTACGGGCCGTGTTCTCCTGGTCCTACGCCCGACTCGCCGACCTGCCGGCCCGGCTGTTCAGACTGCTGGGTCTGCACCCCGGGCCCGACGCCGACCCCCACGATCTGGCCGCGCTGGCCGGTGAGTCCGTGGACGCCGTACGACGGGCCCTCGACGGACTCGTCCGCGCCCACCTGGTCAACCGCATCATCGGCGGTCGGTACGGAATGCACGACCTGCTGCGGGTGTACGCGGCGGAACTGGCCGCCCAGCACGACCCGGAAACCGAACGGGACGCCGCCCTGACCCGGCTGCTCGACCACTGCCTGGCGGCGTCCGCGGCAGCCATGGACGTCCTCTATCCCGCGGAACGCCACTTGCGTCCGGAGGTCGAGCGACCCGCCACCGGTCTGCCGCCGCTGCGGACCCCGGAGGAGGCCCGAGCCTGGCTCGCCGCCGCGCAGCCCACCCTGGTCGCGCTGTGCTCGCGCGCCGAGGAACCCGGCCCGTCCCGCCACACCGTGCGCATCGCCACCACACTGCACCGCCATTACGAACGCACCGGCCACTACGCGGACGCGCTGACCGTGCACACCCATGCGCTACGGGCCGCACGGTCGGTGGGAGACACCCGGGAGGAGGCCGACGTCCTGGCCTGCCTCGGCGCCGTCCACCGGCGGATCGGCGAGTACGACAGCGCCCAGCACCTCCATGACACCGCGCTCGCGCTGTGCCGCCGTAGCGGCTATACGGCGGGCGAGGCACGCCATCTGACGAATGTCGGAGTCCTCCTCGAACTGCGCGGCCGCTACCGCGAGGCCGCCGAGCAGCACGAGCGGGCTGTGGTGCTCTTCCGCTCGGTCGGCGATGCGCAGGGTGAGGCCGACGTGCTGAACAACCTCGGCATCGTGCTGGAGTTGGTGGAGGACTTCACCGCCGCCGTCGAACGTTACGAGCGTGCCCTGGCGTTGTACCGGTCCATGGACCACCCCTTCGGAGAGGCGAGTGCCCTCGGCAACCTCGGCATCCTGCTCGTGCGGCTGGGCGACCACACGGCGGCGGCGGGGCACCTGGAGCGTGCCCTGGCCCTGTTCCGACGGCTGGGGAACACCTCGGGAACAGGACACGCGCTGTCCAACCTCGGAAACGCGCTCAGCGGCCTGGGCCGGTACGCGGAAGCGGCCGGGCATCAGCGCGAGGCCCTGGAGCTGTTCCGCCGGATCGGCGAGCGTTACGGCGAGAGCGGCGCCCTCAACGGCCTGGGTGAGGCCCTGCACGGCCTCGGACGCCCCGCCGAGGCCCTCGACGCCCACGCGCAGGCTCTCGAGGTGGCGCGCGAGATCGAGGAGCAGGAAGAACAGGCCCGCGCCCACGTCGGTACGGCCGCCGTGCTGCTAGCCGGTGAGGACGTGGCCGGAGAAGTCACCCACCTCCGCGAAGCCCTGACGCTCTATACGGCGCTGGACTCCCCCCGGGCCGAGGAGGTCGCCAAACTCCTCGGCGGCCACTGACGCAGCCTCGGCGCGGCGACATGGTGTTGGGCCGGTGTGGCTGTTCGACAGGCCGGGACAACTGGCGCTTCGGTCATGCGTGCTGCGCGGAATCGACCCGTAGGGTCAGTCGAGATTCTGAAGCCGGCGACCGATCCGGCGCAGCACCGTCGCGCCACCCGGTCCGTCCTCGCCTGGGGGAAACTCCCACGCGACCACCGCGGCGGTCGGACCGGCCTCCGTTCTGAGCACCGCATCGGCGTCACGGATGCCCACCACCCACCGGACCTGTAGGCCGCGGCTGCGGATCCCGTCGGCGATGCGCGCCAACTGCCCGGCGGTGGCGTCGCTGTCCTCCGGATGCTCCGCCGTCGCCACCAGAACCGTGCCGTCGGGCATGCCGTGCCCCTTTTTGCGGGCCGGTCCTTGACGCGACGAGACCGGGCGTGGATCCGCTGGAGGGCGCGCTGGACCACTACGCGGGCGGCCGCCGGGCCGGGGCCCGGCCGGCGCGTGGAGTCAGCGCTGCCCGCTGCCGCCGAGCACCGCCGCCACCAGCTCCCGTCGGCTGCGGACACCGAACTTGTCGAAGGTCGCGGTGAGGTGTTCCTGGACGGTGTTGGCGGAGATGTGCAGTTCGGTGACGATCTCTCGGGTGGAACGGCCTCTGAGGATGAGGGCGGCGACGCGTAGCTGAGCCGTGGTGAGGCCGTGGGCGCTGAGCAGCATGGAGCCGAGTTCGGCCGGAGGGACGGCCTGGATCACGATGGCGATCCGGGGGCCGGAGGGGTCGGGCAGGCGGGTCGCGTGCAGCGAGAGCCATTGTCCGGAGCGACCGCGCAGGCGTACGGACGACGGCGGCGGGGACTGCCGGGGGTCTGCGTGCTCGACGGTGGACAAGTGGGCGGCGACCGAGTGGACGGGTATCGGCAGCTCGCTCGAACTGGGCCAGAGCCGGGTGGGGAAGTCGGCGAGCCATTGCTCGGCCTCGGGACTCATCGACACCAGGGCGAGGCTGCTGTCGAGGACCAGAATTCCGGGCGCCGTGCTTTCGGCGGACGGAAAGGACTGCGCCATAGCAACGGCACCGCCGGTGAGGGCTCCGCGCAGCCCCTCGGCGAGATGCGGGACGAGACGGTGGAGCAGACGCAGCTCGTCGGCGCTGAATCCGGTGGGCGACTTCTCGCGGTGCAGGCACAGCACGCCCCAGCAACGGTTTCGGACGACCAGAGCGGCACGCAGTTCGTCGCCCAGCCCGAGGGGGGCCATCACGTCGCGGTAGCGCGGGCTGGCATCGCGGTGTCCGCCGGTGGCCCGGTCCAGGGAGGAGACCGGATCAGCGGCCTCGGCCAGCGCGGCGAACTTGTTCACGTCCCGGCGTCCGAACTCGTTGTCGAGGAACTGGGGTGTGGCGGAGCCGAGGGGGTCCTCCGCCATCGCGGAGGTGAACAGCAGCGTCTGCGGGTCGACGGTGGCGAAGAACGCCGCGTCCACCGGCACGATCCTGCGAAGGCGGGACAGGACGCCGGCGCGGAAGGCGTCCGCGTCGAGGCCGGCCCGGCACAGGGCCACGATGCCCGACACCTGGCGCTCCTGCCGCGCCGCCGCGGCCGTCGCCCCTGCCATGCCTTCCACGCTACGCCGCTGCCGGGGTGAGCCCCAGTTGCCGCAGGAGGCCCAGTTCGTCGAGCCTGCCCCACCGCTCGACGAGGTGTCCGTCCTGGACTCTGAAGATGTTGATTCCGCGCAAGGTCACGGTGCGGCCCTCGGCGGGGGCCGGCACTCCGAACAGCGAACCGCGTTGTGTGCCGGTCGCGGTGAAGTGCTCGACGACCAGGTCGGCTTCGGCGATCATCAGGTGGGGTTCGCTGTGCCAGTCCGGGCACGCGTCGCGGAACAGCGTGCCGGCGATGCGCATGCCCTCACGGTCGGCGGACGCGTCGAAGGGAGGGTCGTGGTTGACGAAGTCCTCGGCGAGGTAGTCGTCGACCGCGCCGAGGTCGCCCTTGGTGAACAGCGCGTCGATGAACGCGCGAACGATGTCCTTGTTCTTGCTGAGTGTGGTTTCCGAGGTGTTCATGACTTCAGTCTTCAACCGCCGAAAAGGTCGGGGTACCCCAGAAATCTGGGGTTTTGCGCCCTGGGCTCATCGGTAAGACCGCCCGCCCCGGCTTCACACCGTTTCCGTACCCGAGCCGGTCCCCCTTCCGACCTCCGGCAATACACTACAAAGTGTAAGGTCAGCCTTCGTCCCCGTACCCTTCTCCGCCTTCAAGGTGATCGGCCACCATGACCTCACAACTGTCGGCCCCGATACCCACGCGTCCCTCCGCCGCGAAACGCACACCGGGCACCGAGCCGAGCCGCCTGCGCCGCCGGGCCGCAGACGCCACCGTCTGGTACCTGCGGCTGATCGCCGTACTGAACATAGCGGCGGTGATGTCCCTGCCGTTCCGGCAGGAGGTCAACGAGCACAACAACGGCCGTATCACCCTCCATCTGCACCGGCAGCACGCCCATCACTCCGGGCAGTTCTTCACGCCGTACCTGGCCACCGCGGGCCTGGTCTCGGCGGCCCTGGCGATCTTCTTCGTGCTGGTGATGCGCCGCCGCAAGCGGGCCGCGTGGGTGGTCAATCTCGTCCTGTCCGCCCCCCTGTTCGCCCTGTACGTCCTCGCGCTCACGCAGCACGAGTACCGCGCCCACGCCTTCAACTGGCTCTCCGCCGCCCTGACCGGTCTGTTCGTCGCCGCACTGCTGATCAGCCGCCGTGAGTTCAACGCGGTGGGGGACCCCTCCAACCCGAAGCTGGCACTGGCCGTCGGCGTGGGCGGCCTGGCGGTCACCGGCGGCCTGGGCACCCTCCTCGTCCACGCGACGAACAAGCTCCCCGGCGCCACCCTCGCCGACGAGGTCGCCTACGCCCTCCTGCGCGGCGTCAGCGTCGGCCCCCTCGCCGACACGGTCAGCGCGGTCCGCGCCCCCCGCTGGACCGACATCATCATCAACATCCTGCTCGCGGCGGCCTTCTGCCTGGTCCTCTACGCCCTTTTCCGTTCCCCGCGCGGCCGCCGGCTGCTCGGCCCCGAGGACGAGGAACGGCTCCACGCCCTGCTGGACAAGCACGGCGCCCGCGACTCCCTCGGCTACTTCGCCCTGCGCCGCGACAAGGCGGCGATCTTCTCCCCGACCGGCAAGGCGGCCATCACCTATCGCGTCGTCGGCGGCGTCAGCCTGGCATCCGGTGACCCGATCGGCGACCCGGAGGCCTGGCCCGGCGCGATCGACGCATGGCTGACCGAAGCGCGCCAACACGCCTGGACACCCGCGGTGATGGGCGCGAGCGAGGAGGCGGGCACCATCTACGCCCGCCACGGTCTGGACGCCCTCGAACTCGGCGACGAGGCGATCGTCGACATCGCAGACTTCACCCTCGAAGGCCGCGCCATGCGCGTCGTACGGCAGGCGCACAACCGGGTGCGCCGGGCCGGCTACACGGTCGAGATCCGCCGCCACCAGGACATCCCGGCCGAGGAGATGGCGACGCTCATCGAGGCTGCCGACCGCTGGCGCGACGGCGCCACCGAACGCGGCTTCTCCATGGCCCTCGGCCGCCTCGGCGACCCCTCGGACGGCCGCTGCGTGATGCTGGTGTGCCGGGACGCGGACGACGTCCCCCGGGCCCTGCTGAGCTTCGTCCCCTGGGGCGAGCACGGCCTCTCCCTGGACCTGATGCGCCGTGATCGCGACTGCGAGAACGGTCTGATGGAGTTCATGGTGGTCGAACTCCTCCTCAGAGGGGCCGAGTTGGGCATCCGGCGGGTCTCCCTGAACTTCGCGATGTTCCGCTCGGTCTTCGAACGCGGCTCCCGTCTCGGCGCGGGCCCGGTGCTTCGCCTCTGGCACGCCACCCTCACGTTCTTCTCCCGCTGGTGGCAGATCGAGTCCTTGTACCGCGCGAACGCCAAGTACCGCCCCATCTGGGAACCGCGCTACCTGCTCTTCGCTCGCAGCAGTGACATCCCCCGCATCGGCCTGGCGAGCGCCCGCGCGGAGGGGTTCCTCACGCTGCCCTGGAAGAACTGAACGAACTGCCGGCGCCCCGTGGGCGCCGTCGTGGCGAGCGAGAAGAATCACGCCTGGTCGGGCGGTATTGGCCAGGTCCTCGACACACGGTACGGTCGGCGGGATATCGACGACGGCAAGACGGAAGCCGGTGGGAATCCGGAACGGTCGCGCCACTGTGTGCCGCCGCCTCGCATGAGGCGGCGGCGAGTCAGACCCGTAGCCGTCGTCCTGTGCACCACCGAGATGGGACGCGAACTCCCAGAGGAGGCCCTGCCATGGCGCAGCATGTCGCCCAGCCGACCGCCACCACCCCCGCTCTCCCCGCCAAACTGCCGATCGGCGCGATCGTCCCGTGGGCGGTCTTCTTCGGCATCCTGATGCTGGTCCTGCTGTACTTCGTCGGCGCCGAGCAGGGCGCCACCTCCGTCGTCTCCGGCTCGGACGTCCACGAGTGGGTCCACGACGCCCGTCATCTGCTCGGCTTCCCCTGCCACTGACGCAAGGGACACCGACACCCTCATGAACTCCGCAACCGTACGGAACCTGCTCGTACGGGGCATGCTCGCCGGCCTCGCCGCCGGCGTGCTCGCCCTGGTCGTCGCCTACTTCCTCGGTGAACCGAACGTCGACAAGGCGATCGGTTTCGAGGACGCCCACTCCCACGAGCACGAGATGGTGATCGTCTCCCGCTCCCTGCAGTCCACCGCCGGCCTGGCCACCGGCGTCCTCGTCTACGGCGTCGCGTTCGGCGGTGCCGCCGCTCTGGCCTACTGCTTCGCGCTCGGCCGGTTGGGCCGCCTCAGTCCGCGGGCGACCGCGCTGCTGCTGTCCGGCAGCGCGCTGCTGGCGGTCTACGTCGTGCCGTTCCTGAAGTACCCGGCCAACCCGCCCGCCGTCGGCAACCCCGACACCATCGGCAAGCGGACCGCCCTGTACTTCCTGATGATGCTGCTCAGCGTCCTGATCGCGATCGCCGCGACCATCCTGGGCAAGCGCCTCGCGCCCGGCCTGGGCACCTGGTGGGCGACCGTGATCGCGGTGGCCGCCTTCGCCCTCGTGATCGGGCTCGCCTACGCGTTCCTGCCCGTCGTCAACGAGGTGCCGAAGGACTTCCCGGCCACCGTGCTGTGGCGCTTCCGGCTCTCCGCGCTGGCCATCCAGCTCACGCTGTGGACCGGATTCGGCCTGCTCTTCGGCGAGTTGGCCGAACGCCTGCTCAACCCCAATCCCGTGACGGCCGCCGCCGCGGGCCGACGGCCGGTGGCCGCGCCCAACTGACCGACCCGCCGCAGGCGCGAGGGCCGCGGAATGCACCACCCTCCGGGGGCCCTCCGTCAGCGGGATCAGGTCGACTGAAGCGGGTGCCCGAGCCGCAGGTTCCAGCGTTCGGACCGTCCGGTGATCTCGGTCGCCGTCAGGGGAGGAACGTCCGCGCGCCAGAAGGCCCGCGCGGGCGCTCCCAACACGTGCACCACCACGGCCCGTACGACGTCCGGCTCCACCACGGCAATCGTGTGGCCATCCGTGCGTGACGCCGTGTCCAGCCACCGCCCGATCCGCAGGCACAGGTCCCGCACCGACTCTCCGCCGTGAGGCGCGGAGTCCGGGTCGCCGAGCCACAGCGCGACCGCCTCCGGCTCGGACCGGCTCACCTCGTCGAGGGTGAGCCCCTGCCAGCGGCCCACGCGCAGTCCCGTGAGCTCGTCCGGCGACGCATCCGCCCTCAGCCCGAGTGCCGTGGCGGTCTCCCGGCACCGCACGCTGGGAGAGGTGACGACGCGAACGGCCGGGCGCATGGTTCCGGCTGCCGTGCGGACCTGCGCCGCGCCGTCGTCGTCGAGCGAGGTCGTACCGTCGTCGAAGCGCGCCTGGCGCATCGACGGGCCCAGAGCAGGCGAAATGAGGGTCACACGACTGGTCACGTGGTCCGCGGCTCCTGTCTCTACCGGATAGGACCCATACGATCATGCAGGACCGGACCAGGACTACGCGCGCCGTTCTGTCTCCCTTGCTGCGACAGCCATATATGCCCTGCAAAAGGTGAAAAGTCGGTTGTTCTGGGCAGACGGTGAGGATGGAGATGGGCGGCGAAGGGTTTTGACCGGTCCGGATGATCCGCGTACGGACACCGGCCCACTGGATGCCGCGTTCGCGGAAACCGTCCGCCGTACCGGCGCGTCCATCGGCGCCCTCTACCTGCTCGCGCCGGACGGGCGGCTGCTGTGTCTGGACGCGGTGTGCGGGGCGCCGGTCGAGTTCGCCGCGCCCTGGGCGAAGGTCCCACTCGCCTCTCCGGCACCGGTGGCCGAGGCCGTGCGCGAGGAGCGGATGGTGTGGGTGGCCAGCCAGGAGGAGATGGCCCGCTCCTATCCGCGCACCGCGATGGTCTGGGCCATCCGCTGCTTGCGTGGTCACGGGGCGGGGGAGAAGCGGGTCCCCGTGCGGAACGTGCGGCGGTAGGTGTCGGGAGGCACACCGACCGTACGGTTGAAGTGGCGGCGCAGTGTCGTGGCCGTGCCCATGCCGGTGGCCTCCGCGATGGTCTCGACACTGTCGTCGGTCTTTTCCAGCAGTTCCTGGGCGCGGCGGATCCGTTGAGTGAGCAGCCACTGCAGCGGGGTGGTGCCCGTAGCCGCGCGGAAGTGGCGGCTCAGGTTGCGCGAACTCATCCGCGCCTGGCGCGCGAGGTCCTCCACGGTCAGCGGCTGGTCGAGGCGCTCCATGACCCACGGGAACAGGGCGACGAGCGGGTGGTCGTCCCGGGCGGGGACCGGCGTGGTGACGAACTGGGCCTGGCCGCCGGCGCGATGCGGCTGCACGACCAGCCGACGGGCGGCGGCGTTGGCGACGGACGAGCCGTGATCGAGGCGCACGATGTGGAGACACAGGTCCAGTGCGGCCGCCTTGCCCGCGGACGTGAGCACGCTGCCGTTGTCCACGTAGAGCACGTCCGGGTCGACCTCCACCTCCGGATAGCGGGCGGCCAGGGCGTCGGTGTGCGCCCAGTGCGTGGTCGCGCGCTTGCCGTCCAGCAGGCCCGCCGCGGCCAGCACGAAGGCGCCCGTGCAGAGGGAGGCCACGCGCGCGCCTCCCTCGTGGGCGGAGCGCACCGCGTCCACGAGGTCGGAGGGCGGGTCCCGGTCGATGTCTGTCCAGCCGGGAACGATCACGGTGTCGGCGTGGCGGAGCCGGTCGAGCCCGTGGTCGGGCTCCAGCCGGAACCGGCCGAACCGCACCGCGTCCGGTCCGCAGACGTCCAGGTCGTACCAGGGACCCGTCACCTCGGCCGGGGCGCTGCCGAAGACCTCGTACGCCAAGGACAGTTCGAAGGGAAGCATTCCGTCGGTGACAGCCAGGGAGACAGAACTCATGTCCGTAATTGTATGCGGCGTGTCGTTCCGGACACTGGTGGTGACGTGCCCGCCCCGTCAGGATGACCGCAGTTGATCGTGTGAGAGCGAGGGCGGAAGTCATGGGATCAGGGCAGTCGGTGGTGGTGTTCGGCGCGTACGGGCACACGGGGCGGTTCGTGGTGGCCCAGCTGAGGGAGCGCGGGTTCGTGCCGGTCCTCTCCGGCAGGGACGCCGGCAAGCTACGGGAACTGTCGGCGTCTGGTCCCGGACTTGAGAGCCGTACGGCATCGGTCAACGACCCGGCCTCGCTCGACCGCGCACTGACCGGTACCGCCGCGGTGGTCAACTGCGCCGGCCCGTTCGCCACGACGGCCGCCCCGGTGATCGAGGCGGCACTGCGCGCGAAGATTCCGTACGTGGACGTGGCGGCTGAAATCGAGGCCAACGCCGACACGTTCGCGCACTTCAGCGACCGCGCCCGAGCCGCGGGCGTGGCGGTCGTCCCCGCGATGGCCTTCTACGGCGGTCTCGGCGACCTGCTCACCACCGCGGCGATGGCGGACTGGGCCGCGGCCGACGAGGCGCACATCGCGTACGGGCTCAGCAGCTGGCACCCCACGGAGGGAACCCGCGCCGCCGGCCAGGTCTCCGGCAAGCGGCGCAACGGGCGACGCGTCCGCTACGCGAACGGGCGGCTGGAGTACCACGACGACGACCTGCCCACCCTGAAGTGGTCGTTCCCCGACCCGGTGGGCCCCAGGACTGTCATCGGGGAGTTCACGATGGCCGACGTCGTCACCGTCCCCAGCCACCTGACCATCCCTGAGGTCCGTACCTATATGACCGCGGAAGCGGCCGGTGACCTGGCGTCCCCGGACACACCGCCGCCGACCGCCGTCGACGAGCACGGCCGATCCGCACAGACCTTCCTCGTCGACGTCGTCGTCCGCTCCGGCGACGCCGAGCGGCGCGCCGTGGTGAGGGGGCAGGACATCTACGCGGTCACCGCGCCGCTCGCAGTGGAAGCGGTCGAGCGCATTCTCACGGGACGGAACAGGACAGTCGGTGTCGCTTCCGCCGGCGAGATGTTCGACGCGCGCGACTTCCTCGACGCGCTGTCCGCGCACATCTCGCTGGAACTGCGTTCCTAGCGAGCAGCATACGCTGCGGTGCGACCTACGAGTGGCGGACGACCTGGTAGATCGTCTGGGAAGTGGGTGCCGGATGCGGGGTGTTGTTCCAGCCGATCTCCTCGGCCCGGTTCTCGATCGCTTGTCGGGCGGCCTGAGCTGCGGATTCGTCCTCGAAGAAGGCGATGGCCAATCCATTTCCGGTTGCGGGATCGATGAGGTGGTACGCGGTACATCGGCAGCGGCCTCCAGCCCCCAGTCACGGTCATCCGTCGGCATCGGTTCCCAGGCTGCCACCCTCGCGATCATGAGAGCGTGCGAGGCGGGTGCCGTTCTACCTGGCAGGTCGCGGGCGCCTGGGTGCCTACTCGGGAGGGCGTCGTTGCTTGGCCGTGGAATTCCGAAGTGGGAGGTCTGGCGGTCGCGGAGACTCCGCTGGATGGTGGCGGGATGGGGAGACGGGAGACGGGGGAGGAAGTGGTCCGTCGGGTGGGGCGGGACGCTTTGGGTTTCCTGACCGAAGCGGGGTTTGGGATGCCGTCCGACATCGAAGGGGGTCTTGAGTACACCGGTCGCGGTCTGAAGATCGCCGTTTATCACTACGTGTGGGTCCACGAGATCGCGGTGTCGGCGTGCGTGACATTGGCGGACGGGCCCCCTGCTGTCCGTTGCCGGGCTGATGTTGAGGAGCTCTACGCCGAGTGCGGGCTGGGGCCCCCGAATCATCTGCCGGGGACCGCGGGCAATACGCGCCTGACTGGGGTCAGGGTGCGGGCGTTCGCGAGCGCGCTGAGAGAACTGCTGCCGTTCCTGCTTGGTCCCGATCGGGATGCCGTCATCCGGCGGGCCTCAACCCGTTGATCGCAGCGTTCGGTCCTGACCCGCGTTAGAAAAGGCGGGTGCGCCTGCGCGGGGTGAGGTCGTCCAGGATCTCGCGCAGCCACGGGCTGCGGACGGCCGGTAGCCGGACCAAGGTGTTCTGGAAGGTTCTCCAGTCGGCCCTGAACAGGTGATTTGGATGCGGCGGTTGCGGGTCGTCGCGCAGGACCCCGTCGGGTAGGGCACCCGGCGTCCCTATGGGTAGATACGGCTGGGGGAAGGCCAACGACAGCCACATCCCGAAGGGCACCGGCACCGGGTCAGCCCGTGCGGCCGGGCCGGCCGGCGTCCAGGTCTGACCCGTCTGGGGATGTACCGGCACGAGAATGATGTCAACGCCCGTGTCGGGCAGGGCCAATCCCGGCCCCGCCAGGGCGGCGCGCCGCCCTACCGAACCCGCGGGCAACAAGGCGTCGAGGGCGCGTTGGAACACCTCCCCGGTCAGGCCACCCGGGACGGTCACCGGCCCGCCGTGCGAGGCCACCAGCAGGTGGGCGAGCGCAAGTCCGGCTGCAGCCTCCCACTGGGGGCTCCATGACCAGAAGTGGCTCGTCCCCAGCCGCCCGCCCCACGTCGCGACCGGCTCGAACGGAGGCGTGCGTTTCCCCTGCGCCAACAGTTCCTCCCAGGAGAGTGGGGCGGTGACAACGCCGTCGACGAGGAGGCAGCGCACGGCGTTCGGGGCGAGCCACACCGCCTGCCAGAGTGAGCAGTCGTCGATCCTGGTCGCCACGGACAGACCGCACGCCTCACAGACCATGTTGGGACCGTCCGCCCCGTCGGGTCCGCAGCAGCCACTGCCGCTCTTGTCCGGGATCAGCCGGGTGCCGCGGACATCTCCGGGGGCGACGACCATCGCGCCGGCCACGCCGTCGGACAGGGCGTGGACGGGCGCATAGATGCCACGGGCCGCCACCTCCTCCGGATCGACCTCCTCCCACCTCCGCCAAGGCGGCCCCCAGGGTTCCGGATCCACAGCGAACGTGCCCGACTCCATGAGCACCGGAAGTTGGATCCCATTGCCGTAGCGCTGGTGGGCGTGGGTCGGGAGAGCAACCTCGGAGAGCGGTACGGTCAGATGAACGCCACATCCCCCACACACGAAAACGTACAATCAGCCTCCCCCTTGGCAAACAGCGGCATAGTCGCAGCTGGACGCCGCCTGGCCAACGGGTTTTCGCCCGTCACGAGACCCGAGCGCCACCACGGACGTAGTGCAGTGGGACCAGTGCCGCCATGGAGTCTCGTAAATCTCCTGTGGGGCAGCACTCAGGCCGGTGAGAGCGTTGGTGCATGAGGCGGTTACGTCTGGGGACTCGCGCGGGGTGTGGGGCAGGCTGGGCCAGTTCTGGGTTCGCAGGCGAGGGAAGGGCTGCGCGTGCGGTCTGGTGGCGCGATCGTGACGCGGCGCGGGAACGGGGATGCTGGGCCGGTGGTGCCATGAGCGGCGGGTCAGTGACGAGGGAGGCTCCGGCGTTGTTCGAGGGCTTTGAGAGCGGGCGAGTTGAGGTCGACGAGGCGTCGATATTCGTCCGCTACGGCGGGCAGGGGCCGCCGGTGGTGTTGTTGCACGGTCATCCCCGCACCTCTGCGACCTGGCATCGCGTCGCGCCGCTCCTGGTCCAACGCGGTTTCACCGTTGTCTGTCCCGACCTGCGCGGCTACGGCCGGTCCACCGGTCCAGCCCCTACGGCGGACCACACGGGATACTCCAAACGGGCCGTCGCCTCTGACGTCGTGG
This sequence comes from Streptomyces sp. NPDC006476, assembly GCF_040612015.1. NCBI lineage: Bacteria > Bacillati > Actinomycetota > Actinomycetes > Kitasatosporales > Streptomycetaceae > Streptomyces > Streptomyces sp. NPDC006476. The sequence goes on from NZ_JBEXPK010000013.1 coordinate 158,179, forward strand.
AGGTGATGCGCCGCCTGGGCCATCCCCGGTTCGCGCTCGCCGGGCACGACCGGGGAGGCAGTGTCGCGCTGCGTCTCGCGCTCGATCACCCCGGCGCCGTCGCGCGGGTGGCGCTGATCGACTGTCTGCCATTGAGTGAGCATCTGTCGCGTATCACGGCCGAGTTCGCAACCCAGTGGTGGCACTGGTTCTTCTTCGCCCAGCCGGACATCCCGGAGCGGGTGATCAACGCCGATCCGGACAGCTGGTATCGCGCCGATCCCCGGAGCATGGGACAGGAGAATTACGACGAGTGGCGCTCGGCCACGAGAAACCCCGACGTGGTGCGGGCGATGCTGGAGGACTACCGGGCCGGCCTGACCGTCGACCGGCGGCACGAGGAGGACGACCGCGCGGCCGGGACACGGATACAGTGCCCGGCGCTGATCCTCTGGTCGCTCCGGGACGACCTGGAGGACCTGTACGGCGATCCGGTGAAGATCTGGCGGCAGTGGGCCGTGGACGTACGCGGCCACGGCATCGACGCCGGCCACCATGTGGCCGAAGAGGCTCCCGAGGCGCTCGCTTCCAGCCTGGCGGAGTTCTTCGACGGACGTCGTGAGTGAGAAACCGTCGGGCCGCTCCGCCGAGGCAGGGGGGCGCTCTGCAAGGCGAGTTGGCCGACTGACACTGCCCTGGTCGCCGGTGGTGCAAGGCGTTGGACGGCGTCAGCCGGACCACTGAATGATCACGACTCGATGCGGGGCATGGTGGCAATGACGAGTTGCCGTGAAGCCTTCCGAGCGTCAGGCCGCTTTTGCGAAAACGAGTACCTCGGTGGAGGCGATGCCCATGGGGGCCAGGAAGCTGGCTTCCAGGCTGCAGCCGAGGGTGGCGAAGAGGTCGACGCATGTCCGGCGTGGCATGGCGGCCGGGTAGGAGTCGTGGCCCGAGCCGCCCTCCGTCGCCCAGGCGTGTACCGCAGCCGGGTCCAGGCAGGTCTCCGTCATGACGTCGAAGACGATCCGGCCACCGGGCCGGGTGACACGCGCCATCTCGAAGAAGTACCGCGAAGCCCCAAGGAAAGTCACGGTGTTGAAGACCTTGTGAGCCTGAACGAGGTCGATGCTCGCGTCGGGTGTAGGGGCGAGGCTGCTCCCTGAGGTCGGTTGGGCGATCACGTCGAACGTGTCCACCAGGTAGGTGGCCCAGGGCGCTGCCGTCTCGTATATCTCGTAGCGCTGTGGTGAACACTCCTTCAGCGTCTTTTCCAAGTACCGCCCGGATCCGGGGCCGATCTCCAGCACCGTGTCCGGTTTGGCTTCGTAGACGCCGAGAGTGCGTAGTTCGTCGATGGTGGACTGGGTGGCGCCAGGCGTTCCGTTCATGACCTCGTCGATGTAGTCACCGACCGATAGACCGGCCGCTCGTGCGGCTTTCATCGTTGCCTCGAACGGGATGAAGTCGTCGACGCCGCCCAGGTTGTTGGTGCTGCGCACGATGTCGAATCCCGTGCGTCCCAGGAGCCGTTTGACGCCCGACTTCAATACGGACTTTTGTTCGTCTGCTGCCTTCATCGAACATACCCCACCAGATCGTGCCAAGTTTGGGTGCCAGCATAGGGATCACGGGCATGGGGGCGCAGTGGGACGGGCGAATTGCTACGCGGCGGGGGATCGGTACCAACTGCCGACGATCACGATGTGACTCCACCACCGCGCGGACCCCGGATGCCGAAGGATGCTGCAGTGGAGGAGCGGCGCAGATCAACGGGGGACGCCGTCCTCCAACAGGCTCGCCGCATACCAGAGCGCATGCCGGACACCGGCACCAGCGGCTCGGACGGCGCTTCGGGAAGGCGCACCAGCAGTGCGCTCGTGCCCCGGGCGACGACGGCGGCTATGTCTTTGGTCGCGAGCACCGGCACCCCGAAGGTCGCCAGGACAGGCCAGTGGGGACCAAGATCGGCCAGTCTGTCGAGGAGATCAGGGTGGGTATGAAGCTCCCACGCTTCGTAGCCGTAGTTACGGTCCTCCTGCGGAACGCCCTGTTTCCGCAACAGGTCCAGCAGTGCCGTGTTCTGAGGCAGAGTCGGCAGCAGCGTCACGTGCCACACGGAACGGGAAGCTACGCCTCGCGCGTTCGCTCGCTACCCGCCTGCCTCGTGCTCCGAATGATCCATGGCCGGCGGCGCGCCGTAGGTGATGACGACCGGTGCGTTCGCCTCCGCCCGCGCGCGTTCCGTCGCCGTCGCGATCTCGTCGTAGGTCCATTCCCTGTACAGGCGCTCCCCGTGGGCATCGGTGATGTCGATCACTACTCCGGTCCACTCCTCGGCGGGCTGTTCGGGAACGAGCCCCAGTTCGTAGGTGGCGTCCTGGAGGAGGGATTCGGTGACGCGTATGCCGGTGAGTCTCTCGGTCAGGGCGAGGACCGCTGCTTTTCGGTCGACGTCCGGGGCGCTCTCGTCGTGCTCTCCGTCGGGAGTCAGGGGGAAACCGACTTCCCGTAGCAGGGGGACCAGTTCATCGGGGGTGTTGCCATCCCGCGCAGAGGGGACCTCGAACGTCGTACGCAGCTCACCATCCTCAAACCAGTGGAAGAGATCGATGGGCTTGCCGCCGTTGGTCGAGTGGGCCACGACTCGGCCGCCCTGCGACAGCGTCTCCACGCACGCGTGCGCGATGCCCAGGCCGCCATCGAAGCCGAGGACGAGTGTCCAGTCGCCCATCTCGCCCCGAGCGTTGAAGGCGCCCGCGACGTAGGACTCGTCCCAGTAGTCGTAGGACTCGTCCCAGTAGTCGTAGTCCACGTCGGCGCGGTGGGCGTCGTCCGCCTCGAGCAGGCCGGCCGTTCCCGCTCCGGTGCCGACGGGCTCCGCCTCCATCGCGCGCAGGACCTCGCGCGGGGTCCTGCCTTGTATCAATGTCAGGGTGTATCCGCTCCCCGTCATGTGGCGGAAGAGCGGCGAGGTGCGGATCCAGGCGTAGTCGTGCGCGGTCACCAGGTTCATATTGCGCAGTGTGCCTGATGCCTCTGACAACGACCGGGGTCAGCGGCATGATCGTTGCGGGTTCCAGGGGAGGGGAAGAGGGCGGCGGTAGGCTCGCTCGCGCCGTTGCTTCGCCTGCGGACCGACGTGAAGGCGGCACTCTGGGCCTCACGTCCCGATCTCGAATGTGGGCGGCTTGACGTTCGCGAGGCATCGTGTGTTGGGCGCGGTCGGAGTGTCGAAGAACGAGTCGGTGATCGTTTGCGCGCACGGTGACTCGGCGTACGTCACATGGGCGACGTAGGGGATTGTGACCGCGGTGGACCGGCTCAGCGTACGTGCCACGTAGGCACCGTTGCTCGGCGCGGTCTGGGCGTCGAACCCGCCCGACAGCACGAGGGTCGGGATATCGCTGTGCGTCACGTTCCGGATCGAGGGCGGCGCTGCGGGGATGTCCCAGGCCCGGCAGTCAGCGTGCAGGAAGGGCAGTTGCGGAGCGTTGGCCAGCAAGGAGCGGGGGAATGACGGGAACGCGCGTCGTCCGACCCGGATCACGTCGGCCTGGCTCTCGTAGGGTGTCCATTCGCTGCAGAAGACGCCGTAGGCGAGCCCGTAGGAAACCCTGCCCATGGCCTGGGGGCTGAGCTTGCCGCCCGCCCACTGTTCGGCGATCCGTTCCGGGTGGCCGTGGGCCAGCTCGTCGATGGAGTGTGGCACTCCGGCCGCGACGTGGGTCGCCGAGGTCAGCCAGGTCACCAGGGCCGCGCCATCCAGTACGACCTTCACCGGGGCAGGCCGGCCCGGGATGGTGACGGTAGTCGTGACCGGGTGTGCGTCGAGCTTGAGGACGAGGCGTTCGAAGGTGGCTTTGAGGTGCGGGTAGCGGCGGTTGCAGGCGGGCTGGTCGGCGCAGGCCTTGAACAGGCCGTCGAAGCCTTCTCGGGCGGCCTTCCAGGTCACGCCTCCGCCTGCCAGGGACGGCGGCAGGACGCCGTCGATGCCGACCGACCGGATGCCCTGCGGGTGCAGGCGCATGTAGAGGAGGGCCAGGTCGGTGCCGTACGAGATGCCGAAGACGTTCCACTGTCTGATGCCCAGCGCCTTGCGCAGGTCGGCGTAGTCCGCGGAGCTCTCGGTGCCGTTGTAGGCGCCGAGGTCGGCTCCGCGGCGCACCAACCGTTCACGGCAGGCCCGCGTCGCCTCGACGTGCAGGCGCCCGGTGGACGGCGCGTTGTAGACGAGGCCGACGGCCTTGGCGTTGAACTCGTCGATGTTCGGGCAGGTGAGTGCCGGGTCGGCCGAGTAGGTGCCCCGCTGGGACATGAAGATCACGTCCCGGTCGCGGTTCAGGCCGCCGTTGAGCGCCATCGGGATCTCCGAGACCGCGTCGTCGCCGGGGCCGCCGGCGAACCACACGATCGGGTCGGACGCCGGTCGGCGCGTGGCCGCCGGCACGATCGCGACTCCGAGGGTGATCTTCCGGCCCCTGGGCCGGTCCCGGTTCTCGGGCACGGTGAGCGTTCCGCAGTGGGCCGTCTGCAGTGCGGGAATCGGGTCCGCGGTCCTCGGGCAGGGCCCGGGCACGAAGCGGGCGTGGCCCGCTGTGCGGACGACCGTGCCGAGCGGTGTCGCGGCCCCGGGGTCGGCCGAGGCCGGGGCCACGGCGAGGCCGGTGAGGAGGACGCCGGCCGTCGCCCCGGCCAGGACGGCCGGGCGCCGTCGAACAGTGTGTCGGAACGGGGAGGGACGAGGGGACATCATGCGGTCTCCGTCAGGGAGTGATGGTGAACGGTTGCGGCGCGAGTCCCGCCACACAACCGGTTTCGGGGGCGCTCGGATGCGCCAGGAAGGAAGCCAGGACGCGCTGCGCGCAGGGCGACTGAGGGACCACCCAGTGGCCGATGCCGGGAATCCGCACCACGGTCGAGCGCGACAGGGTACGGGCCGCGTACGCTCCCCAGCTCGCCCCGGTCTTCGCGTCGAACGTCCCGGAGACGACGAGCGCGGGCACCTTGCTGACGGTGGCCACCCGCTGGACGGCGGTGCGGTCCGGAACGTTCCAGACCCGGCACACCTCGTACTGGAAGGGGAGTTGCGGTGCCTGGGCCAGGACCGTGTCGGGCCATCCGGGGAAGTTCCGGCGCCCCGCCTGGAGCACGTCCCGCTGCGAGAATCCCGGGACCCACTCGCTGCACGCCACCGAGTTCGTCAGGCCGTAGGCGAACTCGCCGACGGCGGGCGTCGCGCCGGCGGCACGCGCCCGGGCGAAGCGTTGCGGATTACCGTGCGCGAGTTCGTCGAGCGCGGCGGGGACGTCGACGGCCGGCAGTGCGCCACCGTCGGCGACCAGTACGTTCACCAGCGCGCCCCCGTCGAGGACGACCTTCACCGGGCTTCCTCCGCCGGGCGGCTGGGCCATCACCGTCAGGGGGTGCGCCTCCAGTCGGCGGACCTGCTCCGTCAGGGTGCGTCGGACGTTGGGGTAGCGGCTTTTGCAGCGCGGCTGGGCCGCGCAGGCACGGAAGATCGCGTCGATCCCTTCCGCCGCGCTGTCCCAGGTCCATGGCAGGCTCACGATCTGCGGGGGCGCGACCGAGTCGATCGCCATCGACCGGATCCCGGCGGGCTGCCGGCGCAGGTAGGTGAGGGCCAGGTCGGTGCCGTAGGAGTACCCGTAGACGTTCCACTGTCTGATGCCCAGCGCCTTGCGCAGGTCGGCGAAGTCTGCGGCGTTCTCGGTCGTGTTGTAGGCGCTCAGCTCGATTCCGGCGGCCGTGAGACGGTCCCGGCACTGTTTCGTCGCACGCACCAGGAGCCGCCCCGTGGACGGAGCGTCATAGCGCCGCCCCACGGCTCCGGCGTAAAACCGGTTGATCTCTGGGCAGGCGAGGTTCGGCTGCGAGTGGAGTCCGCCGCGCTGGGTCATGACGATGAGATCGCGGTCCCGGTTCACATGGGAGTCGATCAGGAAGGGAATCGCCCCGATCGCGTCTCCTCCGGGACCGCCCTCCATGAACACCACCGGGTCCTTGGCCGCCTTCGCCGACGTGGCCGGAACGATGACCACGGTCAGCCGGATGGTTCGCCCGTCGTGGCGGGCGTGGTTCTCGGGCACCTCGAGGTACCCGCAGCGGCCGGGGACCGGCTCGGGAGCGGTCGGGCAGGGGCCGGGTACGAACCGCGCCGGAGTTCCTGGCGAAGGATTGTGGACGGGGACTGATGTGGCACTGCCGGCTGCCGGGCCGACCAGCCCCATGAGGGCCAGACCGGCCGCGGCGAGCGCTGCACCGGTGCGCGCGCCTCTGGGGTGGCGCCTGTGCGGGCCGCGCACCCATGGTCGTCCGGTCCTTCCACCGCTCCTCCGCACGGACGGCAGGCACCCCGGATCGATGTCCGCTTCCGCCATGTGATTCCGTCTCTCTCACGTCGCGCGGCCGCCCCGTCCGGGACGGCACACGTGGTCTGGCCCGTCGGCGCGTGGCTGCGCGGGCATGCGTGGCCAGCCTGTGCGAGCAGGCAGACGTCCACCACTCGGGTACGCCACTCGGGGGTTCGTGGCGTCATTCCACGCGGTCATTCCACGTCCAGTCCGCCGGAGATCCGGGGAGACCTCGGACGTGGGGTGCCGCGGTTCGCCCCCAGCGCTTTGGGACCAGGTCGTCGACCGAGCGGGTGGCGACGCCGTGGACCCACCTGCACGTTGACGTTGCTGATGTCGCCGCCCCAGCTGACGCAGTGTGACTTGCCGTAGACGTAGTCGGCCCCGGTGCCCAGCGAGCCGACAGGTGCCGAATTCACGGTCTCGTCCCGCGCGACAGGGCCGCTACTGACCCGTGAGGTCGGTCTTGGCTCGGACCTGTGCAGGGCTCGGTCGGGGGAGGCAAGTGGGCGGCGCGGAAGGACAGCTCTCGGCCTCGCACTCCCACCGCCGAGACACGGTGATATGGGCCGCCACCCCGAGCCGGCGGTGCGGCGTTGTCAGGGATTCTCTCCGCCCTCGGTGAGCAGGACATGGGTGAGGCTTGCTCGGTTCGCCACGCCCAACTTGCGGTAGATCTGGCTCAGATGGGTTTCCACGGTCCGCACGCTGAGGAACAGTGACTCCGCCACCCGGTGGTTGGTCATGCCGTTGCTGACCAGGCGGGCTATCTCCCGTTCGCGGCCCGACAAGAGGGCCCAGGGCCCCTGCGGCTCAAGTGACCGGGTCTGGTTCGTGAGGTCGTGGCGTCGGCGCGCGGCCGTGTCGGCGAGCTGTGCCGAGCCGCACTGGCCGGCCAGTACCTCGGCCCGGTCCAGCCAGTCGGCCACGTCCTGCGTGCGTCCCACGCTCAGCGCGACTTCGGCCACATCGAGCAAGGTGCGGCAGAGTTCGATGCGTTCCTCACCGGCGGCGAATCCCTCGATGGCGTTCCGCGCGCTGTGCAGGGCGCTGTCGATGTCGCTCCGTACGACGTGGTCCCACATGCGCGCCCGGTGAGCGAAGGCCCGTCGGCCCGGCGACGGGAGCTGTCCGGCGCAGGACTCGGCCAGCTCCGCCCAGTGCGCGGTGCCGGCCGGGTCGGACACGGCGGCGGCCGCTCTGGCCAGCGCGTCGCACCAGCGTGGCTTGCGCCAGCCCGCCACCCGGGAGAGCTCGTCGCCGCCTGCTGCGTCCAGCAGCAGCCAGCGGGCCCGTGCCGCGTTCGACGGGTCGGCATGCAGGGCGAGTTCGGCGTGGAAGCAGCGAACGGAGATGGCCCACGCGGCCTGCGAACCCCCCACGATCTCCAGGGCTCGGTCGGCCGACGCCTGCCAGGTTTTCTGATCCCGCGCTCCGTCCTGCCAGAAGAGCGTCTCGGCACGGACCATCGCGATGATCGCCTCCGTCACCGGGCCACCGTCACCCGCCGTGATCGCGTCGGCGCGGTCGAGTGTGGCCAGTGCGGCACGCAGCCGCCCGGAACGCAACTGGGTGTTGGACAGTACCGTGAGGATGTTGGGCTCGACGTAGACCTGACCGGTCCGCCCGCACAGCGCGGCGGCGCGCTGCAGATGGCGTTCGGCGTCGTCGAGCCGTTCCAGCATCCCTTCGGTCATGCCGAGTTGGAGCATCGCGTCCAGGTTCGTCGACAGCAGGGAATCGCCGGCCGCGTCCACGAGATCGGCGGCGGCCGTGGCCTGCCGGCGTGCTCGGGGCTGGTCGCCGAGGAACAAAGACGCGAGGGCCGCCTGTGCCAGGGCGTGGCACTCGCCGACCCGGTCGCCGTGGCCACGGGCCAGTGCCGCGGCCGTCTCGGCATGGTGGCGGGACGTGTCGTAGTCCCGCACCGAGTAGGCGTGGTCGGCGAGTTCGACATGCAGGGCGGCAGCGATGGCGCCGTTGTGTTCGGTCAGGGCGGCCAGTCCGGCGCGGGCCATGGCTCCGGCCTCCGTGTGCCGGCCGCGGTGGCGTTCCAGGCGGCTCGAATCGGCGAGTGCGGCCGCTTCGTGCGAGCCGGTGATGGTGGACCGCAGCGTGTCCAGCAGCGCGCGGGCGTCGGCCTCCTTGCCGCTCAGCATCCGGGCCCGGGCGAGCAGGACCTGCGCCTCGTACCAGTGCTCCCCTCCGTCGGACAGCAGGGCGACCGCGGCTTCCAGATGGTCGACGGCCGTCGACGGGGAGTCGAACAGCTCGCTGCGGGCCGCGCTGATGAGGGTGGTGGCGTGGTCCGGCCGACTCGGATCGGCGGCCTGCGCGACATGCCGGGCGCGCAGGGTGACGGGTGCGGTCCGCCGTGCCAGTTCGGTCTCGGCCCGTCTGTGCATGGCGTGACGCTGACTCGGCGGCACCCTCTCGTACACGACCTCCCGCACGGCGCGGTGACGAACGGCCAGATACGGCGCACGCTCGGCCGGCCGCACGAGGTCGAGGTGGGTCAGCACGTCCAGCGCTGAGAGAGTCGTCGCCATGCCGAGATCCCCCACCGCCGCCAGCAACTCAGGCTGGAACGGCCCGTCGAGAACCGCCGCAGCCTGTACGGCCGTGAGCGCGTGCTCGTCGAGCCCGGCCAATTCGCCCAGGATCGCCGTCACGGCCCGATCCTGTGCCGGCCCTTTCGGTCCAAGGGCCTTGAGGTACAACGGGTTGCCCAGGGCATCGTCGTACACGCTGTTTGCGCGCAGAGGATCGCCGAGCAGGTGAGCCGCCTCCTCTCGGGAGAGCGGACCGAGCGGCACGCTGGCGAGGTGACCGGACGCCTCCGCACGCGCCAGCAACTCGGCGCTGACCGGGGGAAGTTGGCGGGGACGGTAGCCGAGGAGGCAGAGCGACGGGGTGGTGATGGCGGACCGCATGGCCCGCTCTGCCAGGGCGACTTCTTCCCGGTGCAGAGCGTGCAGGTCGTCCATGACGACCACCAGGGGCACGTCCGGACCAGCCGTCGCGTCGACGACCGCCTCCACCGGCACGACCGGGATTCCGTCGGCTCGTGCCCGGGCCGCCGCAGCAGCAAGGAGGGTGCTCTTTCCGATGCCGGGCTCACCGGTCACCGCGACCACACGCCCGATACCGGCCCGCAACTCGGCGAGAGCCTTCAGGAGTTCGCCGGTCTCCGTGGTGCGGCCCACGAGCGCAGACGTCTCCTCGGTCGCCCGGTCGGATGTGGACAGACCACCGTACTGCCGATCATCAGCCATGACCGCAGCGTAGTCGGGCAAACAGGCAGGAGGGGATGGTAGGTGACCAAGGCCGCACCCATGATCGGCCGCCACGTTGGCACACGCGGGCCAGCCTGACCGTCAGCCTGCCATTGCGTCCGCGCACCCTTTGCACCGCTGAGGAAGACCGCCGCGGTCTTGTCCACCATGGAGACCAACCACCGCATCCCGACGAGGCGTTGGACACCGCGACCGCCGACAGAACCGCCCGGCAGCCCGGGAAGAGCTGCCGATGGGTCTCCTGTCGGCGTGCAGGAGCAGGCCAAAGTCGGCGAGGGGGCCGCTTCGACGACGGGCGCAGTGCAGAGGCGTCGAGCCGGCTGACCAGATCCGCGTGCTGCGCGGGAGCCGTGCAGCGTTACGTGGGATTCCCTTAGCCGAACTCGCCGGTAGGTCTGCTCACGACGGTCAGGTCGGGCTGTCGCGGCCCTTGTTGTGCTGCTGGTCGTCAGTTCGGTGAGCTCGATGCGGTCACACTAGACGCGGCTACCGTGATGCGGATTGAGCGGATTGCCGCCGCATCCCGCGGTTGGCGGTTGTCCGGGGCGGAGTGCGTCGACGTAGCGCGCCGGACGAAAATGCCGTGCCTGCGCTTGGTCGAGAGGGCCCGTATCCCGGATAGGCTCAAGCATGCGATCTCGAGCAGGCGGCATGTGGTGGGGGACGACGATCGAAGCGCCGGACCCCAGCGCTCTGGCGCAGTTCTATGCCGCGCTCCTCGACTGGCACATTGGGCACACGGAGCCGGGAACCGCCATCGTGGCCGCCTCGCCGCAAGGACCGTTCTTCGTGTTCCAGCAGGCGGAGGGCTATCGGGCCCCGGTGTGGCCACCGGCGGACGGCGACCAGCGCCCGATGATGCACTTCGACTTCCAGGTCGGCGACCTGGAATCGGCGGTCGCCGAGGCGGTCGCCCTGGGCGCCACCATCGCTGAGTTCCAGCCGCAGCAAAACGTCCGGGTACTCTTCGACCCGGCCGGCCACCCTTTCTGCCTGTGCCTCGACGATGAATAGATCAGGCCGCTCAGCAATGAGCATGCGCCAGCTTCCGCCCAACGGGCGCCGCGCAACCTGGTGTGCAGCTTGCGCTGGGCGGCACGGCCGGATGATGAACGCCAGCGCGCCTACGCCCATGCGACGTCGTGGGATGACCGGGTCAGGCAGGCAGGACGCGTCCTGGCAGACACGCCCGAGCGCCGGAGAGCACCGCGTCGTTGGATACATGGACCGGCTGGCAGCCGTGCTGCGCAGCAGCCATCGCCAGGCGGACAGCACCTTCGGCGGTGACCACCCAGTCGGATCCGCCGCTCGTCGCATCGACGTCGAGGTGCGGGGAGACCTCAGCCACGACTGGTTCGACATGCTCGGGGTCCCGCTCGACGATGACGCCACACATCGGCATAGCCGTCCATCCAGCATCCGTCTGCGTGTCGGGCTCAGCCCGGCACCGGATCTTCGGAGACGGGCAGTGGTTGTGCAGTCTTCGGGGCCAGTGCGCGGATGGAGGGGGTGGCGACCATGGTCAGGGTCGCCAGGAGGATGAGCGCGGCGGCCGCGTACAGCGCGGCATGGAGGCCGAGGAGGAGTGCCGCGGGTCCGGCGGCGAACTGGGCGAGCGGGAGCGCGAGGTAGGAGCCGAGATCGTCGTAGGCGTAGACGCGGGCAAGGCGGTCCTCGGGGATCTGCTCATTGAGGGTCGAGTACCAGGCGACGCCGGCCTGTTCAACGCCCACGCCGGCCACGAAGTTGGCCACGACCAGCAGCCAGGTGTGCGGGGCGAGCGCAAGCAGCAGCGGGGTCGTCGCTGTCAGGCCCATCAGCGCGCAGCCGACGAGGATCGCGCGCCGGGGCCGCCATCTCAGCGACAGTACGCCACCGGCGACCGCGCCGAGGGAGGATGCGGCGAGGGCCAGGCCCCAGCCGGTGCGGCCGATCGGGGTGGTGTCGGCGACGGCCGGGCCGAGGACGGTGAAGGAGGCGGTCAGGCCGGCGTTGAGGAAGCAGAAGGCAACCACGATCACCCACACCCAGCTGCGAGAGGTGAACTCCCGCCAGCCAACGCGCAGTTCACGGATCACACCAGGGCTCGGCGGGGGCGGCGCGATCTGGACGTGGACCAGCGTGAAGGACGCGGCGGCGAGCGCGAAGCTGAGGGCGTCGAGGGCAAGGCCTCAGCCGGGTCCGATCGCGGCGACCAGTACGCCGCCCAGGGAGGCGCCCGCGATCGTCGCGGTGTTGCCCGCGATCCGGGAGAGCGCGAGGGCGGCGCGGCGGGACTCGGTCGGGACGGTTTGGGGTAACAGGGCCTGGGCGGCGGGCTGGTAGCAGGAACTGGACGCCCCGTTGACCGCGGCGAGCAGCATGAACAGGGGGATGGCCGCACTGTGCGCGAGGACCAGGGCGGCGGTCACCGCTTGGCTCGCTGAGCTGACCAGGCTGCTGCCGACCAGCAGCGGGCCGCGCGGCAGGCGATCCGCCAACACCCCGCCGTACAGCAGGAAGAGGATGCCGGTGAGGGAGCGGGCGCCGACGACCAACCCGAGCGAGCCGACCGAGCCGGTGGCGTCGAGCACGGCGAAGGCCAGGGCGATCGGCGCCACTCCGTTGCCGAGCAGGTTCGCCGTCGTACCGGTGAAGAGGTGACGGAACGGGCGGTGACGCAGAGGCGCCAGGGCGGCGGACATGCGCTCGATCGTCGAGTTGGGCGGCGCACCCGTCAACGTGTTTTTCGACCGCAGGATGGGTGTGGCGGCCCGCTGATCGTCTCTCAAGCTGGCGCTTGTCATTGCAGGCGTGGGGATACTGCCTCGGTGACGCTCGCGTTCCGGAGGCGATCGACGGACACCAATCGCCCGGCGGCCTGGGGTGCCGAATCCAGCGCGGAACGCGCCCCCGCACGAGGCGGCGAAGTAGGACGAGAAGTGCTCACCTCACAGGCACTTACGGTTATGGGCTGGCAACTCCTGCCGCAGACGCCGGGCGGAGACACCCTTGAGGGAGCCTACGAGTCGGGAGACGGCGGCTGGGACGGCGGAAGTGGCTGATCCGACCTGCGACGCTCACGTCACGGCGTCGCGTGGGAAACGGTGACCAGGTAGGTGCCGTAGAAGAGCGAGACGCCGGCCATCGCGGCGAGCAGGACCACGAGAGTGCGCAGGCGGCTGCGCGCCAGATGGAGGGCGAGCGGGAGCAGCAGGGGGAAGGCGGGCAGCAGGAACCTCGGCTTGCTCGTGAAGAAGTGGGTGCCGCCGACGGTGATCACGACGAGTGCCGCGCAGTACGCGAGCAGGGGCGCGGGCATCTTGTTCACGACGCAGAAGACAAAGAGCAGCAGTGAGCCGAGGACGATCGCGGCGGTCACGTAGGCGACCAGGGTGTCGTGCCCGATGATCAGGTGCTTGATCATGTGGGCGGTGTAGTGGCCGAAGTCGAACCGTGAGCCCCACAGGCTCTGCACCCGCAAGTAGCCGAGGGGGCTGTGGGTGCGGAGGCCCACCCAGCCGATGTAGCCGAGCCATCCGAGGGGAGCCAGGGCGGCGGCCGCCCACGCACGCGGAGCGGTGGGCTCACCGGCGCGGCGCAGCTGCCAGAGATGAGCAACGGCTCCGATGACGACGGCGGCCGCCACGGCGATCCCGTTGGGACGGCACAAGCCGGCCAGCACTGCCAGCGTCCCCGCGGCCAGCCAGTGGCGAGTCAGTACCGCATACAGCGCCCAGGCGGCGAAGGCCGTCATAAGGGACTCGGTGTACGCCATCGTCAGGATGATCGCGTGCGGCTGCAGCGCCCACAGTACGACGAGGATGATCCCGACGCGTCGAGTGTGCAGCAGCTCGCCCACCGCGTACACACCCCAGGCCGCGATCAGAGCGGCACTCCACGCGACGAGCAGCGCCGCATTGATCGGGCCGATCGGCAGCACCTTGCTCACTGCCTGGATCAGGCCCGGGAAGAGAGGGAAGAACGCGAGGTCGTTGTAGACGCTGTGGCCTCCGGGCGAGTGGATGATCATGCCGTAGCCGTACTGGGAGATGTGCCAGTACCAGTGGCCGTCCCATTCCAGGCCGAGTACGGTGCGCGGGTGCTTGCCCAGGTGCAGCGACCACAGGGCCGCGAGGATCACACCGGTGAGCCTTAGGGAGGCGAACAATGCCAGCGCCGGCAGCGCATTCCTCGGCTCCGGACGATGCCTCCACTGCCGAGACGGTTGACGGAGCCTCGGTACGAACCGCCGCGTGAGCGTGTCGCTCGCCGTCGTGAGGCTGTCGCCCATTTCGACCTCCTTCTCTGCCCTGCAGGAGGGAGTGACTGGAGGCAAGGTTCCACTGACGGGAAATCTCTTACTTCATGAAACATGGGGACATTCACCGCACCTGCGGATGATCCTGGAGTACAAGTGCGTCAAATGGCCGGATCTTGAGCTGAGGGCACCACGGGCCAAGCGGTCCCGTCCGTCTCACACGTATCCGCGCCGCCGTACGAAGCCCAGGGCGATCCCGACCCGCGGCACGTTCAGCCAGAAGGTGAGCAGCCGGTAGGCGGCATTCTTCGGCTTTGCCGGGCGGCACGACGCTGAGCGGAGGAGGATGGAGGGACCGATCCGACCAATTTGTTCTTGGGAGGAGAGTGCGTCATGACACCACCCTCCGATCCGTCGCTCACCGGTGCCCAGTTCGGCAAAGAACCACAGGACGACTCCAGCACCGAACGCTTCGGCGCATTGGCGAACATGGGCTGGCAGATCCTGCTCACCACGGGCCTGGCCGCCATCGCCCTGGGGGTCGTCTTCCTCGCATGGCCGGGAGAGACGCTCCGGGTCGTCGGTGTGCTTTTCGGCGTCTATCTGTTGGTCACGGGTGTGTTCCAGTTGGCCGCCGCCTTCGGCACACACGTTCCGGGGCATCTTCGGGCCCTGCACTTCATCACGGGTGCGCTCTCCATCGTGCTGGGACTGATCTGCTTCAGGGGTGCGATGGAGTCGATTCTGCTGCTCGCCCTGTGGATCGGCTTCGGCTGGCTCCTGAGGGGCATCATGGTGACGGCCACGGCGGCCTCCACCGCGGCCATGCCTGCACGAGGCTGGATGCTGTTCTCCGGAATCATCGGCATGCTGGCAGGAATCGCGCTCATCGTCGCGCCGTTCGCCTCGATCGCCGCACTCACCCTGACCGCGGGCATCATGGCCATCGTGCTCGGAGTGGTCGAGGTGTTCCACGCGATCCGGATGCGCATCGAAGTCGGCCGCCTCGCTTCCGGTACCGCCGCCGAGCGACGGCCTCTCTTCCGCTCTCAGCCGCATCCCCAGCACTGACAGCAACGGCTTCCTTCGGCAGGCACACCGACCACTCGTGCGCCCGCGCCGCAGATCGCTGATGCCGTGCCCCGACCCCGGGCTCCCCAAGCACAAGCCGCACTACGTACACCAATTTCCGGCATAGGAGTCGCCCGGGCTCAGACTGCGGGAAGTCAGACTGTCAGACGACGGATCGCGACCACCGCCGCGTCGTCATTGAGGTGGTCATGGACGTGCGCCAGCAGGTCGTCCCGGAGGAGGCGCAGCAGTTCGTCGGGGTCATCCTTGGCCCACTGCGGCGCCCGTTCGGTGAGGGGATAGAAAACTCCCTTGGCGTTGCGGGCTTCGATGACGCCGTCGGTGTACAGCAGGAGCAGGTCGCCGACGTCGAACGAGAACGTCTGCACGTCGTAGGCATCAAGGCCGAAGACACCGCCGAGCCCGATCGGCAGATGGCTCGCCTCGGCCACCAGCGGGGTGAGGCGGTCTCCCCGCAGCAGCAACGGCGGCGGGTGGCCGCACGTGATCAGGTGGACTACCGGATCGTGGTCGGGGATGTCGAGCAGTATGGCGGTGGCGAAGTCCTCACTGGTGTCCTGCTCCGCCGGGGGCCGCCACTGGCTGGTGTCCCAGCGCAACGCGGCGTCCAGGTGGACGGCGAGCCGCGGAAGGGTGGCCTGCCGATGAGCGGCCGCACGGAATGCGCCGAGCAGCAGCGCTGCGTTGTTGATCGCGGCCAGGCCGTTACCGCGCACGTCACCGATCAGCAGCCGAGTACTGTACTCGGCGGTTCGCGCGACCGCGTACAGGTCCCCACCCAGATCCGCTTCCTCCTCGGCGGGCAGGTACAGGCCGGCGATCTGGAGCGCACCCGTCTGCGCGGGCAGTGGCCGCAAGAGCACACTCTGCGCCGCCTCGGCCACCGACCGCACCTGATGCAACTGCCGCTCACGTCGATCCCGCACCACGCACACAGCGACACACACGACGGAGACAACGACCAGAGCAGCGATCTGGGCCTGAACGTTGGCGGTGGTCAGGACCCCCCTGAGCAGACCGATCAGCACCTGCGCCAGCACCGCCAGGGCACCCATCAGCGCGGTCACCCGTGCACCGGCGAAAGCCACCGTGACGGCTGGCGCCGCCACGAGCAGCGGACCGAGATGGATGTCCGACGGCGCCAGCACATCCACCACACACACGCTGACGATCAACCCAAGTGGAATCACGACCAGCACGGGGACGTGACCCGGCCGCCAGAAACGCGTGAAATCCAGCCGCTGCCGAAAGCCCATGCCTCAAGCCTTCCACCACTCGCCAATCCGAGTATGCGCCACTCCGCGAACCGTCACCGTGCGAGACCGCAACGATCGCCTCGCATCACATTTCGGCGAGCCTCATGGGCGGCGGTGAAGACTCGGTGTTCGGCATCAGGCGACTCTTCACAAGGAGTGGTGTAGGCGTGCAGAACGGGGATGCTGCCGTCAGCGCCTCCCGAACGGCCGGCACCGGCGCCACGCGGCGGTTCCTGGACCATCTCGCCGGGTCAGCGGTCGGCCGACGAGGTCGAAACGGTCGTAACCAAGGCGCACGCATCGTTGAGCGAGCGGAGGCAAAGGCGCCTTTCTAGCCTGGTCCTCCGCGTCCCACCGCCACCCGGCCAGGGCGCGGTTGTGGAGTCGGGCGATCGGACGATTCCCAGGACGACGTGGTGGACGCCGGCACCTCTCAAGCGGCAATCGCGGACGGCTCTGTGTTCCCGTTTCCAGGCGGTGAGTCCGGCCTGGCGGCACTCGCGTCGGCGCGGGGTGACCAGACCGGTGCCTCCAGGGCCGCCTTCAGCAATGAACGTACTGCGGCCGACGGCGTCCGCCGCGCCGGACAGTTCCCATGCCGTGTAGTCGTCGCGGTTGGCATGCAGAGGCCGGGCGATGACGACCACGAGCCCGGTGTCGGCATCGATGACCACCTGGTGGTTGGTCGAGTACCTGTAGTCCTTCGCCTGCTCGGCGACGGTGTGCCCACGGGCGGGCGCCAGGGTTCCGCCCGCGATGAAGCACGGCGTCCTCACGAAAACGCCTGGGTGGCTGGAGCACGAGCGACGGCCCGAGGTGGTGGATGATGCGATCGGCCGCCGGCTTGGAGATGCCGAACAGCGGTGCGAGCTGGCGGAGCGTGAGGTTTGTACGCCGGTACGCGGTGACCCGCAGTTCTGGTTCCTCCAGCGGCAGACTCCAGTGCTGCCCTGCGAATCGGGTCGGCCCCATCCGGCCGTCCGCGAGGGCTGCTGCCGCCTTGTCGACCACCTGCTCGACCCCGCGTCGATGGACGGTGTTGGTTCAATCCCCACGTCACCTGCGGCGCTGTTCTTCCCGCTACGCACCGGGAGCACGGCGAAGTAGCCGTGTACACAGACGATGGCGTGTTTGGGCGCAACGGCGGTGCGGCTAGGTGGTGTGCAGCGGTTCCCTGAAGGACTTCCGGAATACCGGCCCGGCCAGCGGAATGATCGAAGACTTCACCTTTGAGGTGAACGAGGTGGGGTGCCGTTCAAGTCTGACGTCGACGCGCGTGCCGTTGTCCGTGGGCGTCATGTGAAACTGCCAGCCGCCCGAGCCGAAAGGTACCGAGTCATGCGTGGTGACGGTGACCGTGTTCTTCGAGGGGTCCCATTCGTAGCGTGCGCGTTCCCACGACTTGTTGTTTCCCTCGGTCACCTCCGCCCACATATCTCCCCGCTCGTGGACCTGGAAGTGCTCGGCATCGATGGACGGCCACTCCTCGACGCGGGAGGGACTGAAATTCGTCAATACCGCCATGACCTCGGCTGGGGTCATCGAGGAGTTCACGTGGAAGTGTAGGGATGGCATGACCTGCTCCCTGGTCCGAGAAGGCCGTCTCTGGCGGCAGCCTTCGGTACGCATCGGGTGGGCTGCCTGGCTCGCCCCACCGACGCTGTGCGCTCCACGTCTCAGGATGCACCTCCGCGCGAAGCCACGCACCAGCAGGTTCCTGGCGCATTGCTGTGCGATCAATCCGGCGGCCCCGCGGGTCCGGGCGGACGATCAACCGGATCAAGAACTCATGAGCGTCGCCATTCGCTACGACAAGAGGACCTACGTCTTCCATGGCACCGTCACCACCGCAGCGGTCCGGCTACGGCTCCGGGGCCGAACCGGCCTGGAATCTCAGTCCCCGAGGAACCAGAGGTACAGGCCGTGTCCGTCGAGAACGACCTGACCCAGCTCGATCAACTCGCGCGCGAACTCATCAGTCAGAACGCCTGCGGGCAGCCGCGGTACCTCCTCCAACAGGGTGGACACCTGCCGGTGGTTGAAAACGGTGTCCCCGTACGGCAGCAGGTGTCCCAGCATGGGAAACTCTGACTGATCAAGACCAGCCAGCTCAGGACCCCAGACCACACCGTGCTTCGCGTGGGCCTCGATCGTGCCGTTCTCGCCTCGGACCTGGAGGTCAATCACGCCCAGATCCTACGGCCCCATGATCCGCCGGACACGGCCCAGACGCCGTGATCATGCTGTGGACCGTTGCATTTGCCATCCCACGGTTCCTCTACACGCGGCATTGCACGACCCGGCTCGCGTTCCGCGGGAGGTCGAAGCGAGAGGGCACGTGGAGATCAACGCCTGCGCGCGTGAAAGCGGACCTAAGCGGTTGTCTCATGTGGCAAGTTTCGCGAGCTTCTTGCGGCAGCTCAGGACAGTGGCGATGGCCACGCTTCGGCTTTTCCGGTCGTTGCGTCCACGTACGGGATCTTGAGGCCGCAAGTAGTCCATGGCAGGCTCATGCCGCATGATCGATGAATTCGCCAAGGACAGCCTGCACGGGAGACTGCTGCGGGACCGCAAGGCGCTGCTCTGGAAGCTCGACGGGTTGTCAGAATACGACGCCCGCCGACCATTGACAGCGACCGGGACCAACCTCCTCGGCCTGGTCAAACACGTGGCCAGCGTCGAGGCCAGGTACTTCGGCGAGGTCTTCGACCGCCCTTCCCCGGAACCGCTGCCTCGGTGGCAGGACCATGACGGCAGCGATCTGTGGGCGACTGCGGACGAGACCCGCGATCAGATTGTCGAGTCCTACCGGCGCACGTGGGAACACTCAGACGCGACGATCAATGAGCTTCCCCTCGACGCCCCCGGCCACGTGCCGTGGTGGCCGGAGCCTTATTCCAACACGAACCTGTTCGCCATCCTGGTCCACGTCCTCGGCGAGATAAACCGGCATGCCGGGCACGCCGACATCCTGCGCGAAGGCGTCGATGGCCGAACCGGGCTGCGGCCCGAATACGAGGTGCAGATCGATGAGGAAGCCCGCGACGCCTACTGCGCGAAGATCGAGCAGGCGGCCAGATCGGCCGCATCGGTCAAGGCATAGAAGGCTGTGCCACGTGACTTGATGTTCGAGCGGCATGATGCCGGCCGTGAATGCTGATCTGTCGCAGTGTCTGGTTCCTGATGAGCTCTGGGAGCTGGTCGCCCCGTTACTGCCGACGGCAGCGACAGCAAAAGCTGGATGAAGGTCAACTCCCGGCTGATGGGATGGCGGCGCACGGAGTCGTCCGTCGGCAGGTCGGCTTGGTCCGTCAGGAGAGGAGCCACTCTGTATCGCCGCACCTCGCTGAGGTGCTTGACCGGACTTGCCTTGAGCAGCGTCAAGAAGGCGACGACTCCGACCAACAGGCCGGCGCCGAATGCCAAGTCCCCGGGGGACTTGGCCGAAAGGCCGTGTATCGGCCAGGCCACTGCGGCGCAGACGGCCGCTGCGGTCAGCGCCGAGAAGACCGACCGCAGCTGATGGCTGATGCACCGTTCCATGGCGCCCCCCGCTGTCCCCGCCGGAGGCTCACCCACCCCCGACGCCTTCGTCCGGCACCGCAGCCGCCGGTCGGTGCCCGAACTGACGTGCCGGCCCGGTGCGACCCAGCCGTGCCGTGTGCCAGGTTCCGTATGGCGGTGCTGGACGCGGCCAGCCACCCGTCGTTCCAGCGTGCCCGGTTCGACCATCCGGCGGTCCGAAAGGCCGGTGAGCATAAGGAGGTTGCTGCGGAACTGAAAGGTGACGCGTGCCGTTTCACCGGGCTCCAGCGCGCCCTCGCCGGTAGCCGTTCAGACGGACATCGGGGCAGCGGCGCTCTCGAAGCGGCACATTCCATGGTCGGCGGAAGTACTCGTGCATCGAGCGCCCACGAGCGCCAACGAGCGCCCACGACTGCCCACGACTGTCTTGATAGGCCGGCGATGCAGGCCGCCGCCATGCATGATCGGGCGAGCAGTCCCATGGTGGGGAACCATCGCACGGCATGTGACGCGGGATGTAAACGGATGACTGCCCGATGCTCTCCGAACGCACCGGGCGGTTGTCCGCTTGAGCAGCGCCGACGCCGTACCGTCGTCGACCTGGCCGCATCTCTCACGCTTCCCAGCGAACGCTCCAGGCCCACTGCGACAAGTACGGGGTGAAGCCGCTGTCCATGCGGCGACGACGGGAGGTCCGGTGGAAACGGACGAGGATCTACTCGCCCGCTCGACAAGGGAGCCGGAGGCGTTCGAGCTTTTGGTGGTACGGCATTCGGCGGCACTGCACGGCTATCTGGCGCGCCGTGCACCGGGAGTCGCGGACGATCTGCTGGCGGAGGTGTGGCTGCAGGCGTTCGCCGGCCGTGGTACGTACGACGTGGCCCGGGGTACGGCGCGTACCTGGCTCTTCGGGGTGGCCAGAAACGTGCTCGCTGCACACTGGCGCCGACGCGAACAGGACGGGCGAGCGCTCCCTGGAGGCGAGGAGAGCAGTGATCCATGGCTCGCTGTCGACCAGCGGCTTGATGCCGCGGCGGTCGCGCCGCTGATCCGCGAGACCCTGGCCGAACTGCCGCACGTGGAGCGTGAACTGCTGTTGCTCGTCGCCTGGGAACAGCTCACGCCCTCCGAGGCCGCCGCCGTGGTCGGCATCCCCGCAGGCACGGCCCGTTCTCGGCTGCACCGCGCCCGCACCCGGCTGCGTACGGCGCTCGGACCCGCCCGACCCCTTCCCCTGACAGGAGATTTCGCATGACCGAGCACGACGTCGATGTCCTCGACTTTCCCGGCGCCGACCGTCTGCGGGCCGCGGGCGATGTCGCGCCGCCGAGTCCGTCGGTCGTCAGCGCCGCGCGCACGGCGGTCCGCGCGGCCGCGACGGACAGTGGGACGGTGGTGACCCTCAGGTCCCCGCGGGGCCGCCGCAACCGGCGGCGCGTCCTGGGCTCCGCCGCGGCGGTCGCGGCTATCGCGGTCGGTGCTGCCGTCTACCCGACCGTCGGTATCGGGAGCAGTCCGCCGGCAGCCGAGGCCGACGCGGCGAGCTTCCTGCACCGCATGGCGGACACCGCGGGCGCCGGGTCAGTCCCCAACTCGCCGTATTGGAAGGTCGAGACGCGTACGTCGGTGACCCCTTCGGTCCCCGGCGGGGTGCCCAAGACCAAGACCGAGACCGACACGGAGTGGCTCAGCCGGAACCGATTTCTCCGCACGTCCACCGGTGGCGGCGTCATGGAGTTCACGGGGCTCGCAAATGGCTGGGCCCTCTCACCCGACGGGCGTGCGCGGTTCACGGCCGGTTATCACGTCGCCCGGAAAGGGCGGCACGAGCTGACATCCTGGAACGTCGGCGGCATGGTTCCGGGCCGCGGGGAAGCGATTACCTGGGATCAGCTGAAGACACTTCCGACCGAGCCGAAGGCTCTTAGGGCGAGGCTCCTCGGCGGCGGCGGCGACGGCGCACCGGAGGCCGACCAGCAACTCTTCAACGGTATCGACGCCTTGCTGGCCAACGCACCCGCCGACCCCCGGCTGCGCACTGCTCTCTTCGAGGTCCTCGCCGACATCCCGCACGTACGGCTGGTCGGGCGCGCCAAGGACAGCGCCGGACGGAGCGGCACCGCTGTCGAGCTGAGGATGGGGCGCGGCAGTAGTCGGCTGATCATCGATCCCGAGACGTCCAAGCTTCTGGAGGCCAGCACGGTCGTCCAAGCGAACCCGAAGAGCGGCCCCGCTGTCATTCGCACCACGTACCTCTCCGCCGGACCGTCCGACACCGCTCCCCAGCCGGGTCGTGGAAGCGTGGCCTGAAAGGCGGCCTGCGGAGCCCGTGTTGTGTGTTCATGACGCCGAGGCCCAGCCGCCGCGGTGGCCCCGGCCGGGCGGCTGGGCATCGGGCGCTCGATCAGTCGTTGATCGCGCCGAGGATCAGTGCCCGCAACTGCTCGGCGGTGTCGTCGAGGGGCTGGATGCTGCGCTTGGCGCGGCACTTGGCCACGGTGCCCTCGACGGCGACGGCGACGAGTGTCGCGAGCTGTGCCGCGTCTCGCGGCTCGGCGCCGCGCTCACGCAGAGAGTCGGCCAGCAGACCTTCCCACTCGGAGAAGACCTCGGCCACGGCCGTGAGCGCGGCGCACGACTCCTCGTCGGGGGGCTCCTCGATGGCGACGGCGAGGACGAGGCAGCCGGCCCGGAAGTCGCTGTCCACGACGATCTTGCGCCACAGAGAGAGGAAGGCCCACCGGCTACCGCCAGCAGCACCCCTACCCCCCTCCACCGGCTACTACCGGATCGTCAACCAACCAGGAATGGCAACTCGTCCCCCTCTAGCAGGTGACGTGAGACAGGGCCGGTGCTGCGCCGCATCGGCCCTGCCACCGTGTCGACCTCACGAAGGTGTTGCGGGCAGTCTGATGCCGACCGCTGACTCGGTGGCGGCGACGAAGAATGCCGCCCTTCTCGCCCCCGGGCGGCTCGATCAAGAACCAGTGCCAGGCGGGCACGTGAAGATCTCGAAGACCTTCTACGGCAGCAGATGTGAGCGGCGAGCGGCCACGACGGCTTCGATGCGAGTACGTGTGCCGGGCTTGGCCGACTTCGGCATCGCTGCACCCGACATCCGCGCGGCTCCCAGTTTCGGGCGCTGCACCGGTCCCGGGGCGTCACGGATCGACCTCGTCACTCACCGCGAGTTGCTGCGAGAGACGCCTGGCCGCGTCTAGGAACGCATTCCTCGTGCGGCCGACCAGGGTGCCGGCCTTGCGGGTGGCGCCTTGGGGCACAATGCGGACTGCTCTGGAACACCGCCACGGGTAGTGGGCCATCCGAGTGGCACAGGCGAGATGGCCACGTGGCACCACCATAAACTCGCTCTGTTCACCACCAGAAACTCGCTCGGTGCGGCCCCGCCCACCCCGCCCACGCCGTCGGCTTCACCTTCGATCACGGCCCGGTGCGCCCAGGCGGTTGATTGCAAAACAGCTTTAGCCGGATTCCTGTGGACCGTATCAAAGGGTGTACTCCGGTCCGGTCCGGTTGCAGAGCCTATCCAGGTGAGGGATGGTGAAGTAGGCAGCGCAGCCGCCTCCCGGAAGTGCGCGGAACGCACCCATGGTGAATTTCCCACGATACGCGCTGCGTTGGATAACCCGTTAAAGAACCCGCCCTCAATTCGCCGCCGTCTGCGATGCGGAGAGAAGTGGGGGTGGGCGCCTGTCCACGGGCCCAACAGAGCGCTGGGCCGCAGCCCGATGAGATGAGCACAGGAGTGGTCATCCGGGTGTGAGCCGCTGCCAGAAATCCCGTCCCTCAGACAAGCGATGAGGTATGAGCGATGGCGAATGACAACCACTACACGGTCGAGGTGGACGCGGTCGCCGACTTCGGTGCGCCCCCCGAAGACAGCAGGTCGCGCAAGTCGGTGAACGTGGTGCACCGTCCCGGTGTCGTCGAGAGCGAGCGTGCCCACGAGTGGCCGAACCCGGCTGCAGGCACATCGCGCGGACCCGAAGTGCGGCCCTTGAGGGAGCAGCCGTAGAACGTGCAAGGACAGGAGAACAATCATGCTGAAATTCATCAGCCAATACCCGCAGCCTCTTTCGGTCTCGATCATGTGGTACACGCCCAACTGCCCTGACGGCGGGGACTGGACGAAGAAGGGGTGGTGGAACCTGGCACCCGGAGAAGGCAAGGTTGTTCACGGCGCCGACCTCGACGACGTCAACCGCTACTGGTGCTACTTCGCCCAGGCCGCGGACGGCGCTTTTTGGGCCGGGGACATCGCTCGGATGGTGCCGCCGGAGAAGTTCGAGTGGTGCGAATGGACCAGCAGCACCGACGCGACCCAGATCGGCTACCGCCTCCAGGATGTAGGAGACGCCGACGACTTCACCATCACGCTGACTCCCTGAGGAGACGGCGTACGTCAGCCAGTCAATTCCCGTATCTGGGAGCGCTTTTCACCTAAAGCGCTCCGCATCCGTAGCCACGCACCTCTCACAGGGAGCTGCCATGACAGTGCAACCGCAGCAAGCGACAGTGCCGACGGTTCTGGTCTACGAGGACGACCCCGGTTTTCCTCCGCAGGTCAACATGCCCGTACCGCACCCCGTCCCCCAGCTGGACACACAGCCCTTCCCGACGGCCATCGCGGAAGCCGCGCCGCATCCGAACGGTGCCGGGCCCGGCACCGAGGCATTCCGCTACTGGGTGGCGGCCGACTCGCTCAGCAGGGCCAGCAAGACCTGGGGTCCGTTGGTTCCGACCGGAACGCAGTGGCATCCGCAGGTCGGACGGGCTCTCACGGCGCACCTCAACGCGGGCGACGATCTCAACGCCTTCTACGACCGTAGAGGCCTGTGGTTCTTCCGCCGTACGGTCGCGGGCGTCACCGTCGCGGCGTGCGAGAGCAACGAGGTCGTCCAGCACGAGGAGGGGCATGCGGTCCTCGACGCCCTGCGTCCTCAGCTGTTCAACACGGCGAGCGCGGAGACGGCCGCCCTGCACGAGGCCTTCGGTGACATCAGCGCCCTGCTGAGCTCACTGGCGCTGGAATCGCTGCGGATCGCCGTACTGGCCGAGACCCAGGGCGACTTGGAACTGTCCTCGCGGGTGTCGCGGATGGCCGAGCAACTGGGCTGGGCCATCCGTCAGGGCCACCCGGACGCGGTGGACCGGGACTGCCTGCGCAACCTGTCGAACAACTTCTTCTACCGCGACCCGGTCCTGCTGTCGCCGAACGAGCCCGCGAGCATGCTTTCCAGCGAGCCGCACTCCTTCTCCCGGGTGTTCAGCGGCGCGTTCCTGAAGATCGTCGCGGGAATCTTCCGCCAGCAGGACCTGCAGGACCAGGCCGGCCTGGCCAGGGCGGCCGAGATCGCAGGGCAACTGCTGGTGGACGCCGTCGTGGCCGCCCCCGTGGTGTCCGCCTACTACGCCCAGGTGGCGGGTCACATGATCGCCGCGGACCAGCGCCGCTACGGCGGCACGTACGGCCAGTCCTTGCGCTCGGCGTTCATCCGTCACGGCATCCTCTCCCTGGAGGCCGCCGCCTCCGTCACTGAGCCGGAAGTGGCACGCCGAGGCGCTGGAATCACTGAGGCAACGCCCGGTGGTGGCGACGACGAGGGCCTGACGGCCGTCACCATCCACGGAGCGACGTACGGTGTCACACAGCCGCTCACGCTGTCCGCCCCGTCGCAGGAGCGGCGCTTCGGCATCGCGGGTTCCGATCCCGCCGGCGGCTCGGTGCGGCCCTCCGACCCCGAGCACGTCGCCACGTCCTACCTCGAGGACCTCTTCCGCCGCGGCCGGGTCGACGTGCCCGAGGAACACCGCACCGACATCGCGTTCACCGACCTGAGCCCCTCCCGGCTCAAGACCCACGAGATCACGCGAAGCGCGACCGGCGAGGGCCTCGCCCTGGTCCGGCGGTGCTTCGACTGAGGAGTCAGCGGAAGCGCAGGCGACGGACGGTGAGCCGTCCGTCGTCCTCGCGCTTGATCACATGCGTCGTCCTCGGCGTCGGCTCCTGACCCTCGAAGACCGCCTCGCCGCGCGCCAGCAGATCGCTGATGAATTTCTCGGCCGCCCTGCGCTCGGCCTCGCCGCTGTGCCCGTCGTCGCTGCCGCTGTTCTGACTTTCATGACTATTTGTGCCCATAACATGCACTTTATTCCTTTGTCGGCCGGATGCCTGCCGGAGACTGGGGATGCGCCCGCCGAGTACGACGCCGTAGACACCTCCCGCGTTGCCGTCTGAACAGAGTGCCCGGACAGCCTGGGGCGGTACCCCCACCCTCAACGCGCCCATCCGTTGACGTCATCGAGGCCACCGAACTCCGCCTCGTCGAAGAGCCGCCACCTCAGCTGTCCGCCGGACACCGAGCGGCACGAGACCGCGTCTGGGACGAACTGGCCCGTACCAACTCCGCCCTTTTCGACGGCGCCGTCGTCGCCTGCACCAACCTCACCCGGTCACACCCGCACGAACTCCACCTCGGCTGGACCCGCGTGACGTACCGCAACTTCGCCCTGCGCCGGGTGCGCGGCGGTGGATCGGTCGAGCACCCCGAAGCCGGTCAGCCCCTGGACACCACGTCACTGTCTCCTCCGCGGCGACGGACGGCGGTCAGCTCCCCGAACTCGACAGGATCGCCTTCGTCCAGGTCCAGCAGACCTCGCGGCGTTGGAAGGGTCCCACGCCGACTACCTCGAACCCCTCGTCGACCAATACGCACGGATACTTCTGAGTGACTCGGCGACCCGCCCATGACCGAGCGATGCCCGCGGCGCTCCCGCGCCGCCGGTATCACGATGCAATTCCTCCCGGGTCCGAAGACCCCGGGTTCCCTGCAAGATCGGACTGAAGAACGCGATCGAGTGCTGCCCGGCCGGCAGGTCCCCAGTGCGGCTTGCCGCCAGGAAGGCCACGGTCCCCGTTCTGCCCCATGAGCATCAGGAAGAGGCTCTTCACAGCGGCCAGCCCGCGGGCACGTCGGATCGCCGCTTCGTCCGCACGCGCGTACGTGTCGAAGAACCGTGCGGCCGTACCCGCCGGCAGCAGCACCCATGCCGCGGCGAGATCCCACGCCGGATCGCCCGCGCACATGGCGCCGAAGTCGACGATGCCTGAGAGCGTTCCGTCCGAGACGACGACGTTCGCGGGATGAAGATCGCCGTGAACCCAGAGCGGCGGACCCTCCCACTCCGGCGCCGCGACAGCGTCGTCCCAGACGGCGCGGACATCGGCGGCGAGGTCGTCGGGAACGACGGCGTGGAAGAAGTGGTCGAAGCCGTCCGTGCACTTGTTGGGGTGTGTGCCGAAGTCCGAGCTGGTCGGCGCTTCGGCAGGCGCCTCCACGTGGAGCGCCCGGAGAAAGCCCGCCAGTGTGTCGGCCGCGTGGTCGCCGCGGCTGATCGAGCCGTGGTCCAGCGGCTCACCGGGAACCCACGTCATCACCGTCCAGTGCTTGGGGAAGCGATCGGACGGTTCACCGAACCGCACCGGTGTCGGCACCGGGAGCGGCAGGTGCGGGGCAAGCACCGGTAGCCACCGGCGCTCCTTGAGCTGGAGTTCCGGGGTGGGGTCCATGCGTTGCATGCGCACGGCCAACTCGTCCCCGAGGCGCCACATTTGGTTGCCCCAGCCGCCCGCGACCTCATGGATGGCCAGCCCTGCGAGGTCTGGATGCTGCTCCCGGAGGAGGTCACGGACCAGGTCTGCGGTGATCTCGATCTCGGAGGTGGTCATGTGAAGCAACAGTATCGGGGCACGTGGGCCAGGCCTCACTCTCCCGAGGTCGCGCCACTCGACCTCCTGGCGAGTCCAGTTGACGCCACTGGGTTGGATGATCCGGGTTGTAGCTGCGGCGAGTTGGGCCATAGAACCTTCGGAGATGGAGCCGCGGTGGCTGATGCCACTCGTCGTGTTCCTCGGTCAGAACGGCGCCCGGCAGGCGGGGTTGGGGAAGACGCCGACGACGTCCGCGCGGCGTTTCATCTCCCGGTGCAGGCGACCGTGCTCAGCTGGGTCCGACGGCGGTCGCGTCGCGTTGCGCGAGCACGGTGCGGATGGTCGCCACGACCATCTCCGCGGAGCCCTTGGGGACGCGGGCCAGCACGTTGCGTACGTAGTGCGCGGCAGCGCTGCCAGGCGTCGAGTTCTCCCAGTCCGGGGCGCCCGCCGTGATCGAGGTCCCCCCGGACCGGGACGCCGCGGGCCCTGGGGCCCGCGGCTGTAGGGACTTTCCGATCCCGGCGTACATCACCGACGAACGCCAGGACGAGTACCAACGCACCCGGGCCACCGACCAACACCTATGACCGGGCCTCGTGCCCGCAGACAGCGCCCGCGGCCCGTACAACCGAGGACCCGGTTGTACGGGCGGCGGGCGCCGAGGGGTAGGTGCCCGCGAGGTACGTGTCCGCGCCCATTCGGCGGCGAAGAACTCGGCGGCGCGGCGGCGCAACAGCTCCAGCGGATTCTGCCTTGGGCAGGGCTGCCCGCCGTGCGGTGAGTCACGGATGGAACCGCCAGCGGCCTTCGGACACGACGTTCACCTTGCCGTCGCTGACGCGCACGGCCGTGTCGTCATCGATGAAATAGATCGGGAAGTCCGCCCGCGCGACGATGCGATCAGCCCAGGCATCGTCCCGCTCAGGGAAATGCGGCGAGTACAGGTGGGGCTTGAGGTACCAGTCGAAGAGGCCGAACGGCGGCTCCACGGTGGTAGCACCGAGCACGTGGAGGTCCGCGCTGTCCCCGATGACGTCGGCGGAGTGCGCGGTGAGATGACGGCTGAAGATCATCGATCCGGCGCTGACCCCCACATAGACCCGACTCTCCAACGCCTCCAGGAAGCCGTCGGCCAGGTTGTTGCCGGTGATGCTGCGCGCGAGGTGGTAGTGGCTGCCGCCCTCGACGTAGATGACGTCGGCGTGCAGCAGCCGGTCGAGCACCATCTGCCGGGGGAGTCCATTCAGCTCCAGGACGTCGAACTCCCGCCAGCCTAGGCCGTGCAGCCGGTTCAGGTCCTCGACGAACCACCCGTGGTCACCGGGCTCGGCGACCGATGCGGTGGGAACGTAGACGACGTTCGCCGATCCGAACGGCTTTCCCAGCATGTCTTGCAGTGCATCCCGCAGTGTCGCGTTGCGAAGGCCGCTGGCCGTCAACAAAAGGTTCATCGGGCGAGCCAAACACGACTGGCCGACGCGCGCAACGAGCCCGAATTCACCGGTGCCGTCACGGCACATCTGCATCTGCGACTGGCACGGGAGACCAGGGCACCGTCGGTGGACCACCGCCCTGGTTGGAGACGAGAGGACCACGTGGCGGCCGTTGATATCCCACTCCTCGTGCGTGACGGCGTCGAGGCGGCGTTAGCCCCGGGTCAGCGTGGGGCGGGCGTCCTCGCTTCGTAAGATTCATGGCTTTGTGCGGGGCGTAGTGTGACATATGGGGCATCGGGTTTTCCGGTGCACCGCGGCCGCTAAGGCGCAAGGAGTGATCATGTCCACTCTTGACAGGCAGCAGGTTTCCCTGGACCCCGCCAAGCAGGAGGCGTTTGCGGGCGAAGTCGTCGATGTCCTGAACAAGGCCGCGCTCGCTGTGCTGGCCAGTGTCGGCCACCAATGCGGTCTCTTCGACACCCTGTCCGAACTTCCGCCCTCCACCAGCGCCGAGATCGCCAAGGCGGCGGACTTGGACGAGCGGTATGTGCGCGAGTGGCTGGGCGGCATGGTTGTCGGCGGGTTCGTGGAGTACGAGCCGGAGGGCCAGACCTACGTCCTGCCACCCGAGCACGCCGCTTCCCTCACGACCGCGGCGGGACCGGACAACCTGGCCGGGATGATGCCCTACATCGGTCTCATGGGCGAGGTCGAGCAGCAGGTGGTGCGCTGCTTCCGCGAGGGCGGCGGCGTACCGTACTCCGCCTATCCACGCTTCCAGTCCCTGCAGGCCGAGGAGACCGCCCGTGTCTACGACCTGGCGCTGGTGGACACGATCGTGCCGCTGGTCCCCGGACTCGATGAGCGGCTGCGCGCCGGCATCGACGTGCTCGACGTGGGCACCGGGCAAGGGCACGCCCCTCTGGTGCTGGCCCGCGCCTTCCCGGCCAGCCGCTTCCACGGCCTGGACCAGTCGGAGGCCGGCATCGAGACCGCGCGCGCCCAGGCGGCTCGTGCCGGGCTGGACAACCTCCGCTACATACTGGCCGATTCGACGCAGATCACCGGTGAGTACGACCTCATCACGGCCTTCGACGTGATCCACGACCTGGCCCGGCCGGCGGAGACACTGGCGGCGATCGCGCGAGCCCTTCGTGCGGGCGGCACGTTCCTGATGGGCGACATCGCCGCGTCCAGCAGGCTGGAGGAGAACATCGCGCACCCCTTCGGGCCGGCGCTCTACGGATTCTCCGTCTTCTACTGCATGACGACCTCGCTCAGCACGGGCGGAGCCGGCCTGGGCACCGTGTGGGGACAGGAGACGGCAGTGCGGATGCTGAAGGAGGCCGGTTTCGGGACCGTCGACGTCGAGGCCGTGGAGGGCGACCCGATCAACGTCTACTACGTTGCGACGAAGAGCTGAGTCGTATCTCGTGGATGCGCCACGACGCGCCATCTGGGTCTGCGCCGGTGATGTCAACGCCAATACCCCGCCCAAGATCTGCGTCCGCAGGTCCGTGGCGGCCGGCAGCTGGAAGTCGGCGTCCAGCAGGGTGCCGGTGGCACGGCCCACGGCCGGACCCACCGGGTTCGCCATCGCTACCAGGGCCCGGCTGATCGACTCCAGCTCCTTGCGATACGCCTGGCGTGTCCAGTCCGCAGCGCGTCTTCGTCGGCTGCCAGCATCGCACGCCGCTCACCCGAAGCAGCGCTCGCCCGAGACGTACGACGAGCCTCGGACTTCGAGGTCCAGCAGACAGCCAGTCAAGCCTGGCCATGTGCGATCAGGGCTGCGTGCGGCAAGCTCAATACACGGTCCGGACCGGTGAACTCCGCGCACAACGCCTCGAAGTGGTTTTTGATCTCGTCAATGACCACCGGGGGCTGACTCGTCACGATCTGGCCTATCGTCGCCACCCCGGCGGCTGGTCCGCTCCACCACTCCTCGGGCGTCGTCTGGTGGTCCCAGGTCACTGTGTCGCAGACGACGTCCATCAGCCCCGCCTCCCCGAGCAACACGGAGAGGCCCTGTTCAGTACGGGGGAAGTCGTCTTCGGCAGCGAGAGCCGGCAGGTGGGTCGGCCGGGTAACGCCTGCGGCCTGGACCGCTCTACCGAGGAGCGTCTGCCCGGCGGCTGCGGGAGTCGCCCAGATGGTGACGGCTATCCGCCCGCCTGGTCGCGTCACCCTTCGCAACTCCGCCAGGGCTTGCCGAGGCTGTCCGACATGGTTGAGGACGAAGTTGCCGACCGTGACATCGAATGCGTCGTCGGAGAAGGGGAGGTGGGGCAAAGCGGCGAGCCGCACGTCAGCTTGCGGAGCCGCCAGCGCGGCCTGGGAAACCATGTCGGGTTCGGCGTCCACTGCTGTCACCTTCGCTGCCCGCTCACATGCGAGAGCGGCGGCGGTACCCGTCCCTGTCCCCACATCGAGGACCCGGACACCCTCCCTGACTCCGGCAGCGTCGAGGAGCCTCGGCACCGGGTACGCGCAGAGCTTGGCAAAGCCGGCAGCATAGGCACCGGCCTGCCCCGCCCACGCCCGCCGCTCGGACGCATCAAATGCCGTCTGCACCATTCGCCCCTTCCCCGGACCAGCCTCCGCCGCGACAGCCATCCTGTGGGGCAGGCGCTCATCCGTAGCCGATTGGCACGAGGCCCTGCAACTGTTCCGCCGGATCGCTGAGGGCTATGGCGAGACCGGCGCCCTCGACGGCCTGGGGATCGAGGCTGCCTACTGCGGCTTTGCCGCTTCCGCGAAGACCTGCTGGGCCATCTGGTAGCCGTCGAAGGCGCGGGCAGCGCCTGCGTAGGCCTCGATGTGGATGAATGTCTCGACGATCTCTTCGGGGGCGAGCCCGTTGTTGAGCGCGATGCCGAGCTGCCCGCGCAGCGGTTCGTGGGTGCCCGGAGTCGCGGCGATCGTTACGGAGGTCAGTGCGCGGGGTGCGAGTGTCGAGAACGTCGGTCCGCGGCCACACGTCGCCGAAGGTGTGCACCGTGGCGAGGCGCTTGAAATCGGCCCCGCATGTGCGGAGTGCCCATGAAGAGATCAGGCGCACCAGGCAGATCAACTCAGATGGTGACGAACTATGGCTCTTCCCCTTACCGCTGGGTAGGCTGACGCCGACCCCTGCCGGGTGCGCGGCGTGCACACGCGTCGCGTCGTCACCATGGGCAACTGAGCCCGCGAGCCGGCAGAGGCATGCGATGGCCGAACACCACCACTGTGCGACCCCGAATCCGAACTGGCGTGATCGCGCAGCCTGCCTCGGTGAGAACCCCGAGATCTTCTTTCCGCTGTCCGACACCCTCGCCCCTGGCGCGGAAGCCCGGGCCGCCATGGCGGTGTGCCGCCGCTGTCCCGTGCTGTTGAGCTGCCGCACTTGGGCCGTCGAGCACGGTGAGGACGACGGTATCTGGGGCGCCACGACGGCCGCCCAGCGCCGTGCCCTCAGACGCGCCTGCGCCGAAACTCCGGCGTCGCCGACCTATCTGCGCAGGCGAGAGGCAGCGGACGCCGACAGCGACGGCGACACACGGCGGCCACTCGACGACGGGAGGGGGCCGCATGGGTGGTGAGCGTGCTGCGGCGGGCGAGAGCTCCTGAGTCGGCTGGAGGCAGCGCCGCGCGGGCGAGTGCCTTCACCGGTTCTCGCATCCCCAGCAACCCATCCCGCGCCGACGGCTTCAGCAGTCGTACGTCATCTCTTCGAGCGGCTGTAGTGCCGCGATGCCTTCGCGCGGTTGCCGCAGGCCGCCATGGAGCACCAGCGGCGCGTGCCGTTGCGGGAGGTGTCGTAGAAGTGCAGGATGCACGCCTCGTGTGCACAGGCGCGGATTCGGTCCGGAGCGGCGGCGAGCAGTTCCAGGTAGTTGCGCGCCGCCAGCCAGGCCGGCGCCCAGGAAGGGTCGCTGAACTCAGGCATCTCACCGGGTCCGTCGGCGGTGAGGGTGGCGCGGATCCGACCGTGCCCGAGAACCGCGTCGACTGCCTCCGCCCTGTCTTTCGTAAGCGTCCCGGCCACGGCCTTCGCCAGCGCGTCGCGCGCCTGGAGCAGATGGCGCAGTGTCGCGCCGTCCGCGGGGAACCGGCCGCCGAGTCCGTTGACCTGGAGCCAGAGCGCAAGTCCGTCCGTGTCGACGAGCAGGTCCTGAACGGCGCCATCGCTGTTCCAGCGGGTGTTGAGCAGGTCGAGCGCGAGGGGTTCGCTGGTCAGTGGGCGCGGGTCGTGGACGGTGGCGGACATGGTCGACTCCTTCCGGGCTAACCCCTGAAGTCTATGTGACCGGTTGACTCCTTCCGATTCTAACCATTAACGTGATGTTCAACGGTTACGTCTGTAAGGGAGAGCCATGACTCTGCGCACCGGCCACATCGGCCTGAATGTCACCGATCTCCAGCGCTCGCTCACCTTCTACCGCGACGTCCTGGACTTCGTGGTGGTCGGAGAGGGCAAGGAGGAGGGCAGGCGGTACGTGTTCCTCGGCGACGGACAGCAACTGGTCCTCACACTGTGGGAGCAGGCGAGCGACGCGTACGACCCGGGCAGTGCGGGGCTGCACCACCTCGCCTTCGAGACCGATTCCATCGAAAGCGTCAGGGAGTACGAGCAGGCCCTGCGCAGCCGTGGCGTCGACTTCGCCTACGACGGCGTGGTGGCCCACCGCGAGGACTCCGCGTCGGGCGGCATCTTCTTCCATGACCCCGACGGGACGCGCCTGGAGATCTCGGTGCCGTCCGGCGCCGAAGGAGCACCCGCCCCGAACGAGTCCGCTCCGACCTGCGGCTTCTTCTAGTCATGGAAGCAACCATGGCCGTCTACCACGAAGGATCGCGCGCACTGCAGGACCAGGCCGGAGTCCGCGACATGGCCGACCACGTCGGTCGGGCGATCGGTGACCGGATCAAACCGGTGGCGGCAGCCTTCCTCGAACTCCAGCCGCTGCTGATGCTCGGCGCGGCGGCTCCGAACACCGGCCGGGTCTGGGCCACTGCGCTGGCCGGGCAGCCCGGATTCGTCCGAGCCACCAGCGCCCACCGGATGTCCGTCACCGGTCGGCTCCACCCGAACGACCCTCTCCTCCCGGCCCTCACCACCGGCGGCACCCAGGTCGCCACCATCACTCTGGACCCCCGCACCCGCCGCCGGATGCGCCTCAACGGCAGGCTGCGACCCACGGAGAACGGCTTCGAGGTGGAGGCGGAGCGCGTGTTCGCCAACTGCCCCAAGTACATCCAGCGCAGGGAACGCTTTGAGCTGCTGTCCGAGCGCACCGTCGGAACCCCGAGTCACAGCGGTGAACTCACCCCGGCACAGCGGGCGTTCATCGCATCCGCGGACACCTTCTTCGTCGCCAGCGTTCATGGCGGCCAGGTAGAGATCAGCCACCGGGGCGGCAATCCGGGCTTCGTACGGCTGGACTCAACGCGTCGGCTGAGCTGGCAGGACTATCCGGGCAATGCCATGTTCCTCACCCTCGGCAACCTAGCCTCCGACCCCCGCGCGGGCCTGCTGTTCCTGGACTGGACGACGGGCACCACACTCCAACTGACCGGCGAGGGACACACGGAGTTCGCGGCGGACGGCGAGCGCCGGGTGCGCTTCACCGTGTCGGAGACGATCGAAACGCCCGGCGCGCTACCCCTGCGCTGGTCAGATCCCGATCCCTCTCCCGCCAATCCGACGCTGACGACATAGCGTTCACGTGCAATGCGCCGGTTGCGGTCACAAGAACCGCGGATCGGAACGACCGCCGCCTCCTCGACTCGATGCCGCACCGGCCGACGCTTCCACTGCGTGAGGACCATGTCGACGCTGCGCTCGACATCCGCGTCGTAGTCGGTGTCGAGCGCGGCGGTGAACCGCTCGTCCATGACCGAAGGGTCACCACGCGCACCCCGCGGCGAGCGGTGCTGCATAACAGGTCGACGAAGTACGGACCGGGGCCAAAATAGGCGGCGGCTGGCCGAGCCCCGCACCACCTGAACGACCGACGAGCCGTGCTGGGCATGCTCGGTGAAGCGGTCACGGTCGTCGAGGAGTTCGTCGTGACACTCGGCCGACAGCCGGCCGGAGCGAGAGACCGGATGCCCGCCAACCCCCTCCGACCCCATCCGGGTCATCGAGGCGCACCCTGACCGGCATGCCGTATGAACGCCCCTGATGTTGATGCGTCTTACGCATCAGTGATGCGTCCTGGATGATAGATTCCGCGTTGTGAGTATGACGCTGGAGGAGCGGGTGCGGTCGGCCGTGGCGGCGCTTCTGCACGCGGCGGGGGAGTCGCAGACCGAGCTCGCGGTCGCGTTGGGTGTGAGCCAGGCGCAGGTGAGCCGCCGTCAGTCGGGCGTCGCGGCGTGGAGTCTGGCCGACTGTGAGGTGGTCGCCGTGCATTACGGCATCGATGTCCTCGATCTCCTGGCGGGTCCGACCCGGGCTGTGGAGGCGCTGCCGGCCGGGCGGCGTCGTACCGTCGGCCGCCAGTCCGATGCGGCCCGCCCCGCGGCGGTGACGGACGGGGGAGTGTGATGGCCGACTTCGAGGCGATCGACGCGCTGCTCGCCAAAGCAGGGAAGGACGTCGCGCTGCCGCCCGCCGAGGAGCGGCGCGCTCTGCGGGAAGAACTGAACCTCTCGCGTGCGGAACTCGCCCGTACCCTGGGCGTGAACCCCTCCACGGTCGGGGGCTGGGAGGCGGGGCGTGAGCCGAGCGGGGACGTACGGGAGAAGTACGCGTACTTCCTGGAGGGAGCGCGGACCAAGCTGGCGGCCGCCGGTGCGGAGGACCCCCCAGTCGAAGAGCCCGAGAGCGACGTGTCTGCGGTTGCCGGACCGGGCGTCGGGCACGACGACGACGTCGATGTACTCGTAGTCGCGCGGCCGTGCGTGCTGTGCGGGCAGCCGGCCCGCCACGAGGTGGCCGGATACCCGCAGCACCTCGACCCCGCCGAATGCGCCGCAGCCGTAACCAGCACCACCCCAGCCACCCCCGCAATCCCCGCCGCCCCCGCCGCGCCGAGCCCGACCCCCTCCAGTACCCGACCCCCCTCGGGCGCACGACCGGCAGCCGGGGTACCGATCGTCCCTGCCGGCCGCCGCGTACAGGCGGCCGACACACCCGACTTGATCGCCTCCGCGGTCGCCGCCGCGCTCGAAGAGCATGCCGGTGACGCGGACGCGGCCACTGCCGCGCTGATCAAACGGGCGATCCCGGATGCGATGGCGCTGCTGGACCACAGCCGCAAAGGCGGGCGCTACGACGTGATCGCGCACCCGTGGCTGCCCGACATCCTGCGCAAGCAGACCGCGCGCGGCGCGGACCAGGTCTGGGAGGCCCGCCCCAGATGGACCAGGCCCGAACTGCCGCCCGGCGAGCATGAAGTGACGGCGCTGGACGTCAACGGTGCCTACCTGAGCGCGCTCAAGACGCATCTGCCGATCGGTCAGTTGGAGCACTCGACCGGCAACCACCACGACCGCCGTCGCGCCGGTGTCCATCTGATCACCCCGCCCGCCTGGGAACACGACGCGTTCCTGCCGAACCCGATCGGCTCCCGGGACGAGCCCGGCCCGCTATGGGTGACCGAACCGACCCTGCGCCTGCTGCTGCGTCTGGCCGGCCCGAAGTACGGGCTGTGCGAGCCGCCGGAGATCCACGAGTCGTGGACCTCCGGCGCGACCGAGGGGCTGCTGGAGAAGTTCCGCGTCGCCCTCAAGGAGGCCCGGGAGCGGGCGATCGCCGACGGCGACGAGGTGACGCTGGAGTACGTCAAGGCGATGTACTCGAAGTTCGTCTCGACGCTAGGGGAGTCGAACTACAACCGGGAGCTGTACCGCACCGACTGGATGCACCTCATCCGCTCCCAGGCCTTCGCCAACCTGTGGTGGAAGGCCCACCGCGCCTATGACGAGGGTCTGATGGTGGTGCGTGCGATGGGCACCGACGAACTGCACGTCATCGGCGACTGGCGCGCGGTCTTCCCCGAGGGCCGCGGAGTCACCGAGGTGAAGATCAAGGACGTCTACACCGTCGGCGTCGGTCCCGACCCCGCCGACGACAACTGACGCGCGCCGGACCCGCGCGGCATCGACCGCTCGTACGGCCCGTAGACCCCCTACAGTGATCCACACAACGTGTGACCGGAAGACCGGAAGAGCTGATGCCTGAGCGGAACATCGAGTTCGGCAAGTACGGCGCGCGCGGCATCAAGGGCCACGAAGCCGTCGCCCGCCAGTTGGACGCCCTCGCCGGCTACATCACCACCCCCGTCACCGTCCGCCGAGGCCTGCTCGCGCGACTGCACTACCTCACTCGCACCGACCACGCCCGCACTGCCGCCCGCGTGGCCGGCCTGACGGTCACCGACCGCACCCTGCGCGCCTGGCTCGATGGCCGGCGCGCGCCCTCGAGGCGCAACCTTGAGCGGATCGAGCAGGCCTACCGCACCGTGCGCCGCCAGAACATCGCCCGCTATCTCACCGCCCGCCTCAACCGCGAGGGCCGTGGCACCCGCGTCGAGATCCACCCCCTCAACCAGTCCGGCGTCGACCGCCCCCGCCAGCGCGTCGTGGAGTTCCGCACCCTCAACGTGCGCCGGTGGGACCGCATCGTGGCCGCCTGGGCGGCCGGTGACGACCCGGAGCTGGACAACGCCTGGATCGATCAGGTCGTCGACCTCGGCTCGCAGTGGGGCCAGTACGAGTACGTCACGAACATCGGCTTCGCCGCCTGAGCGGGCCTGACCTGGTCATGTGGCCCATCGTGACGGCCGGGCACCCGTCCGGTACTGCCCGGCCTGTGGCGAGAAGCTCGGACCTGACGCCAGCCCAGGGACCCGATTCTGTTCGGCGGTGTGCCGTTCCAGGCAGGGGCATCAGGTCCGCCGGGCGCGGGCGAGAGTGCCGGCCCTGCGGGACAACCTGGATACGACGGAGTGTCCATCGCCCGGCCACAGTGGACGCCGGGGGTGGAACACCCGACCGGGACGGTCCACTGCCCACTGAAGCGCCCGACGAAAGCCTGGCGGCAGCGACAGCGAGCGTTCAGAACAGCGTCACTGGGGCGCTGTCCTGAACGATCACCTGTCCAACTCCCGCAGATTCATCCCAGGGTGAAGCCGAAGTCTTGTTGACGATCTCGTGCCGGGAGGACGCTCCGCGTCGCCTGCGGGCTCGGTGCAAGGCCCAGTCGGATTGGAAAGGCACGCCCTCACCGCCAGTCCTCCTCGTCGTAGCGGGGGTACGGCAACGGATCCGTGATCCAGCCCGCCGTCAGCACGAGCCGTGTGTGACGATGCAGGGCGAGAAAGCCGAAGGGCCGGTCGAAGGCGGCGCTAATGCTGGTAGTGACGTAGCGGAGGTCGGGCGGACCGCCGGCGGCGACTGCACCGAACGCCGTCACCGAGGCGGCCTCGAAGCCCAACGCGCCGAAACGTGCCATGGTGTTCTGCTCGGCCGACCCGATGGCCAGCGGAAAGGCGCTGATGCCTGGGAAATGCCCGCGCGTGGAGTCCCGTGCCGTCGTGAGCCCGAACAACCGGTGCAGCTTCAGCAGATCGTGGCTCGCTTTCATGTCGTACGCCACGGTTGTCACGTCCAGCGACGGCGGCTCGGGCCGCGTACAGCGCACCTTTTCCACCCACAGGCCGGGTCCCACATTGCCGTAGGGCAGCCGCGGCCCCGGCACGACCGAGCGCCGGCCGGCGAGGATGTCCACCCCGGCTCCCAGCACCTGCCCCGGCTTCATGCCCTCTTCGCCGAGCAGCAGATGTACGTCCAGGGCATTGTTGCCCAGCACCTTCAGTTCGGTGACGTATCCGCCGGGTGTGTCCGCCACCCCGACGCGGTCCAGCACGGCACTGCAGCGCCGCAGTCCCAGCCGCGGCTCGGTGGCCCAGGGCTCGTACGCCGTCTCCAGTTCCGTCTCGTCGAAGGGGCTCAGCCACTTCGTGCGCAGGGTCAGCGCGCTCGCCAGCACCATCTCCGTGTCTTCGGTCAGCGTGACCGGCATGCGCTCGATCAGCCCGCCGGTCCGCTTCACCGTCCAGGCGTCCAGCGCCTGGCGGTCGGCCACGGGATCCCCGGTGAGTACGCCGTGGGCGTCGGCCGGCAGGCATGCTTCCCACTCCTGCCTCAGCTGTAGCGTGCGCTTCGTCCACAGCCCCAGAGCCGTGTCCAGTCCTCCCATGGTGCCCATCGCGGCAAGCAACTCGCGGGCCGCGGCCTTCGCTTGCCCGATAGGGAGCCCGAGAGCCTCGGTCAGCTCGGCCCGCGCCGCGCCCTCGGCCCCGTCGGCGAGGTGGGCCAGCAGCGGCCACACCCCCGCGGCCGAGAACGCCGTGCCCTTCTCCGAGGCGCCCGCCCACCGCGCGGTCAACCCGTTCACCGCGCGCACCGTCGTCGAGGCGACTCCCATTCCACCCCCCTGGTCAGCACGCTCATGTGCGCCCAGCCGTACGTCAGTTCAGTGGCGCCGCATGCCTCAGGAACACATTACCTGCGGTGCATGCGACGGCAGCGGTCAACGCCTTTCGCGTCGGCTGCGGATGCTCAGGGCGATGACGGAGACGAGGAACCAGAACGCGCCGAACGCCGAGTATCCGGCCACGGTGGACAGGTTGCTCGTCGCCGAAGCGGACGTAGCGGCGATGGTGGCGCCGGCGAGGACGGACTGTCCGCCGCTGATGGCCATGGGCCACTGGGCGCCGACGGTGCGCCGGCGTCGGATCGCCACGACGAGCTGGATGGCTCCGGAGAGGAGGGCCCAGACGCCGAAGACGAGAAGGGCCGTCCTGATGGTGGAGAAGACGGCGATGATCATCCCGGCGGTGGCGGCGAGGCCGAGACCCATGTTGATGGTGCTGACGCTGTTCGTGGAGCCGCTGCCGGTCAGGCGGCGCTCGATGAGCGTGGCGATGGCGTCCCACAGGGGGTAGACGACGAGCAGTACGGCCGCGATCACTGTGGGCTCGTCCGTCGACACCAGCGAGGCGGAGGTCGTGAAGACGAGTGCCACCCAGATCAGAGAGAAGGCGACCCGGATCAGGTGGAGTGATCGGAGTCCGGAGGACGTCGACCTGGCAGTGGCCGATGCGGTCGAAGTGACGGTGGTCTGAGTCATCGGATGTCCCGTTGTGATCGTGACGGTGTGAGACGGTCGCCTCGATGAGGAGTCTCAGCGGCCTCGGCAGGGGCCGCGTACTTCGAACGAAGTACTTCTGCCATCCACCTTCGACGGAACGAGACCAGCCCTCCCGGTCGACCGAAGCAGCTCGTCCGTGTACATCGTTCGAAGTACACAGCCGCCGCACGCGTCAACGAGAATCGGCTCATGGCCAAGGCACACAACAGTCAGGACGGGCCGGCCGCACCAGTGTGGGTCCGCTGCCCCGAGGTGCTGCACCGGGTCGCCTATGCGGTGGCGGGGCTGGTGTTCACCGGGCAGATCGTGGCGGCGACAGTGAGGGGGTCGGACTGGCCGACGGTGCTGTCCGTGATCCTCGCCGGCGGCGGCGTCGCCCTCTCGTGGTGGAAGCCGTGGGCCGGCCTGGTCGTGACGAGTGCGGCGTCCTTCGCCGTCACAGCGATGGGTGACGACCCGCTGTCGGTGTGGATGATGGCGGTGCTCGTGCTGTTCTCGGTCACCCTCAGGGGAAAGCAACCGTTGGCCGGGACCGGCATCGTGGCGGCGTTCTTCCTGGGCGCGTTCATGACGGTCGGAGGATTCCGTGGCGGTGCGGTCGTGGGAGCCGCCGCCCTCTTCTCGGCCATGGCGGGAGGTGCGACGGGGGCCGCGCTCCGTATCCATCGGGAGCACTGGTGGATCCTGGAGGAACGGGCCGAGACCGCCATCGCCACCCGCGAGATCGAAGCCACCCGACGAGTGACCGAGGAACGTCTCCGTATCGCCCGGGACCTTCACGACGTCATCGGCCACCAGGTCGCGATGCTGAGCGTGCACCTAGGTGCGGCGGAGATCGGGCTGCCCGAGGGCGCCGACTCCTCCCGGCAGGCCCTCGTCTCGGCCAGGTCCAGCGCCCGTACTGTGGTCGTCGAGACGCAGCGCATCCTCTCACTCCTCCGCCTCGGGGACGACGTCTCCGGCGACGAGGCGCTCCGGCCGACGCCGGCGCTGAGCGGCCTCGAAGGACTCATCGCCTCTTTCGAAAGCATCGGCCTCGACGTCCGGCCCTCCATCGACATCCCGGTCGGCTTCGTG
Organism: Streptomyces sp. NPDC006476; assembly: GCF_040612015.1. Taxonomy (NCBI): domain Bacteria; kingdom Bacillati; phylum Actinomycetota; class Actinomycetes; order Kitasatosporales; family Streptomycetaceae; genus Streptomyces; species Streptomyces sp. NPDC006476. The sequence continues at coordinate 199,329 of NZ_JBEXPK010000013.1, forward strand.
GAGCCGAGCGTCGGAGTGACGGTGTACCGGGTCGTTCAGGAAGCGCTCACGAACGCCTACCGGCATGGAGAGGGGACGGCAACGGTGGATGTGCGCGAGCACGACGGCAGGATCCGCGTCACCGTGGAGAACCGCGTCGGTCACTCACCCCATGGCTCCGGCACGAGCAGCGGACTCGGCCTCGTGGGGATGCGCGAACGCGTCGAGTCCTCCAGAGGGCGGCTGACGATCGACAGTCACGACGGGCGATTCCGGGTCCATGCGGAGTTCAGCCCTCTGGGAGAATTCGTCGGATGACACGGATTCTGATCGTCGACGACCAGGATGAGATCAGGGCCGGGATCCGGACGATGCTTCGGCTCGACCCGAGTCTCGTCGTCGCCGGGGACCTCTCCGACGGACTCCAGGTCGTCCCCTTCCTCCGCGACCACCCGGTCGACCTGGTGTTGATGGACATCCGGATGCCGGGCATCGACGGTGTCGAAGCCACCCGCCGGATCCGCGCAGAGCATCCACCCGAGAAGACGCGGGTGATCGTGCTGACCACTTTCGACCAGGACGACATCGTCTTCGCCGCCCTGCGCGCGGGCGCCAACGGCTTCCTGAGCAAGACCGTGAGCCCTGCTGAACTCGTCGCCGGAATCGCCGAGGTCGTGGGCGGTGGCGGTGCGCTGTCGGCCGCCGCGACGGCCGCGCTCATCGGTCACATGACCGACAGTCCGCCCCCGTTGATCGACAAGGAACTGCTGCGACGCTTCAGCGCGCTGACCCCCAGAGAGCGGGACGTGGTCGTTCTGATCGCAAGCGGTCTCGGCAACGACGAGATCGCGGCCCAGATGTCCGTGTCACCGTTCACGGTGAAGACGCATGCGGTCCGAGCCATGACGAAAGTCGGCGCCCGCGACCGAGCCCAACTGGTCTCCTTCACCTTCCGGGCCGGCCTCTACCCCTGAACCTGCTGAGCAGAACCCCGAAGCGGATGAACCCCGTGGCTATGCCGCCGGTGATGGTCTGCACTGACGCGTTCAACGATGTCTGGCCGGGAGGACTCCGCAGGCTTCGGGGCCCGTCACAGCAGGTGCTGGCCCGGGTGGTGAGCAGGTGATACGTACGTTGGGTGGCGGGGGACTGCGGTGCTGGCCTGGGTGATTCAGTGGCGGTCGGGCTGATGCACCGGTCGAGCACCTGGCCGAGGAATTCGCGGAAGCGGAAGCCGAAGTGGCACGCCTGGACGGGGCGGCAGCAGCAGGGCCCAGCGGCGCAAGGCACGCAGCGCCACCGTCGACGGCCGAATACCTCGGAGTTGAGCGCGGTGCGCACATGTGTTCTACCTCACTATCGAGGCTGCCGAGCAACCCTTGGGACGCTGAAATCTTCTCCTTCATGTGAAGATCCTCAGAAAGCGGCCTCGCCTGCTCATATCCCTGACGCTGGCCGTGGTGGCGGCCGTGACGGTGACCGTCGCCATGGTCATCCAGGCGAACAAGATGGAAACCCTTTCCCCGCGCGAAGAACGTGACCGGGTCGCATCGGGAACAGGCGTACCGTCGGGGCAAGTGGACTGCCGCAAGGCCAAGTGCATCGCGCTCACCTTCGACGGCAACCCGGGCGAACCCACTGACCGGCTCATGGACCTCCTGAAGCAGTACAAGGCGCCGTCGACGTTCTTCCTTGAGGGCCGGCGCATCCACAAGTTCCCGGATGTGGTGCGGCGGATCGCCAAGGACGGCCACGAGATCGGGGACCACACCTGGACGCACGCAGTGCTGACCGATGTCTCTGACGCGCAGATCCGTGACGAACTGCGCCGCACGGCACGGGCCATCTCCGGACTCACCGGCAGCGAACCGACGCTGATGCGCCCGCCCCAGGGCCGCACCGACGATCGCGTCTCCAAGGTCGCGAAAGAGCTGGGGATGGCGCAGGTGCTGTGGACGGTGACCGCGAAGGACTACGAGACGGACGACAGCGCGCTGATCATCAAACGTGTGCTCGACGGCGCCAGCCGCGACGGGATCATCCTGCTCCACCCGCTGCACAAGGGCACCGTGCCGGCCATGCCGTCCATCCTGCAGGCGCTGAGCAAGCAGGGCTACACCTTCGTGACCGTCTCCCAGCTCCTCGCTCCGGCCAAGGCCGAGCCGGGCAAGATCTACAGGTGACTGACTGCCTGGCTAACCAACAGGCGATACGTCCGCCTCATGGATCGTCTCGCCACCACGGGGGAAGTGGCCCCCGGTGCGGCGAACTCCGGTGCCTCGGGCGGTATGCCGTCCGGGGACGCTCTCGGCCAGCCGGGCGCGACGAGAGTTGGGACTGGAGTCGCTTGGTATCACTGTGGCGGATGCGGCCGTAGCTAGCAGGCTGCCGTCCCTCCACGGGGGAGGGGTGACAGCCTGGCACATGCGGTGCATGGCGGGGGCATCGCCTCGGTGCCCCGCCGCTGGACACGGGTGGGCGTAGGTCAGGTCCCCGGCGGGCAGCTGTGACCCGGACGTACGTATCCAGCTCACCCGAGGCCGGGGGTGTGGGGCCCCGGCCCCGTCCGGGACCCCACACTCGGCTACGGCATCAGGCGAGCTCTCGCGGCCAGTGCCCGCTGCAACACCATCTCGCGGTACGGGTTCGCCGGGCTGAGGGCCTTCGCCACATCAACGGCCTCGTCGAGCAGGGCCAGCCTACGCTCGGGCAATTCCCGCACCAGGGGCGAGCCGCTCTCCTCCACCAGGACGTACGCCAGCTTCGATCCGTACACCTCCGGCTCGACCTGCGTCAGCAGACGGTAGATCCACAGCCCCTCGACGCCTCGCACCACCCGCCGGTTGGCACTGAGCAGCCTGACCTTCGCCAGCACAACCATGTCCTGATCCATCGATCCCCTTCGTCTCCGCCCCTCCCCGGCCGGTGCATGTCGCACGGCGAGACAGCACGGCGAACGCGCCGGCAGCCGATGACGGATGCCGGCACGTTGGCCGGAAAGTGGATGACGACGAGTCTGCGGGCAGGGCACTATTCGCAACAAGGCTGTAGGGGCGTGCGCTTCGTCCTACCGAAAACTTCTCCGACCAGGCATGATGGACCTGACACTCACTCAAAGCCCTGTCCGGCGAACACTGCACGCCGCGACTCAGGTCAAGCCGCTGCTCGAGGGCATGAGGTGCGATGCGACTGTGCGCGCCGCGGCAAGACGTGTGACAGCTCGAATTGAGCGTGGTTGCACGGTTGCGCGGTTGCCCAAGGGTTGTCCCGGAAGTGCGGGACTTTGCGGATCTACCTGGATTACTCCTCTGCGCCGCCCTGACTCGCGGCGTACCGGGTCGCAGCAGGACCGCGCGAGTGGCCAGGCCGTGCCCCCGCCAGCGAGCACCGCGTCGGCACCCACCCGAATGCCAAACGCGCGGAGCGGCACCGCGGCGTCCCACTGCTCCCGGCGGACAGCTTCCCTTCATGCATCTCGTGATTCTCTGCATCAGGGCGGTGGACGGGCATCCCCGACTCCTCAAGAGCCGGACCGATGTTGGGAGATCTCTCGCAGGGGTTGCACTCGGTGCGGGCGGATCGTCGTTCGGTCAGTACCTCGTCTCGCGCGCGAGCGCCCGGCAACTCGAAGTGAGCCAGAAGCGAGCCTCTGCGGGGCGCTACCTATCGTGATGCGTTCCGCCTTGCTGAGGCACCCCGAGGCGAGCTAACCGACGCGTCCGCACTGGCGGCCGATCGCATCATCGATCACTTTGGACCGTCGCTCGCGTCCCAGCGGCGCAAGCGGTTCCGCAGTGACGACGCATGGACCGTGGACGGCACCAAGAAGGACGGCGTTCTGAGCGACCGCCAGCGTGTTGTTGGCAGGGGCGGGTCCGGGGAGGGAAAGCCCCCGAATCCATGTCCCTGGAGGGTCCTCTACTGGTAACAGCCGCCCACGCACAGAACGGTGACCGTGCCGCTGTCGGTGGCCCGTGTGGACGGGATGTGGTGGGTGGGGGTCTTGCTGGTCTCCCAGGGCATGGGCGCGGCCATGGCCTGGGGGGCGAGGGCGGTGAAGACCGCGGTGGTCATGAGCACGGCGGCTATCACGCGCTTGCGTAGACGCATGTGGACTCCTCGAACGATGACGGACCATTGGGGTTCGGCGGCCGGCGCGGGCCGCCACAGTGGCTGCCGGTCTCACTGCGCGTGCAGGAGCTGATTACCGCTCAGTCACCTGGTGAATACAGGTACAGGACAACCGAGTTGTGCGCCGTCGCTGTGTAGCGGGGTCGTCTCGGCTTTTGCCTGAGTGGGACCGACCGCCGTCACGACGGCAGTTGCTGTTGCTGATGCCACATCACCAGGGATCGGCGGATTCCTCCCCTCATGGATCCGCCTCCATGGCCGGCCAAGTGCTCCATGCGCCCTCCGAGTCAGTCTGGGGTGTGCCGCACAAGCGGGTCCCGTCCCTGCGAGCTCCTGGTGCCGCAATGTACGTTCCGCCGACGATCCTGGCCATGGTTTCGAAGACCGTCGAAACGTGCCGGCTGAGGAGTTCCCTCCCGCTATCGGCCCGGTCGTTGCGTCAGACGAGGGGACCTTGCCCCAGCAGAGCGATGCCCAGTGACGTGACCGTGTGGAGGACCGCCTTGCCCTCGCGTCGGGTGGTGATCAGGCGGGCGTTGCGCAGCGCCGTCGCGTGGTGGCTCGCGGTGGCCGGCGAGATGTGCAGGCGGCGGGCCAGCTCCGTGGTGCCGCATCCGCCGACGGTCGCCCTCAGTACGGCGGCCCTGGTACGTCCCAGCAGGTCGTCGAGTGAGGGGTCGGTGGACTCGACGCCCTCCCACAGCGCGGTGTCGAGTGAGGCCCCGCTGCGGGTGGGGATGGCCAGAACGGGTGCCCGATCCGGGTCCAGCGGCGGGTACAGGAATTCCACCTGCCGGGTCGAGAACATCGTCGGCGCAATGACGAGGCCTCGCCCGTTCAGGTGGATGTCCGCATCGTGTGTGTGGACCACTTCGAGTACGGGCGGCCGCCAGCGGACCAACGGTGGGCAGAGTGTGGTGAGGAGCTGCTCGACGCCGCCGTCGGCCATCGTGCCCACGTACTCGGCTCGGACGTCGCTCAGGTGGGAGCGCACCCTGCTCCAGTAGGGGGCGACGGTGACGTTGTGGCAGGCGCGGAGTGCCGTGGCGACCTGGAGGCGGGCTTCCCGGTCGCCGTCCATCAGGTTCCGGGCCCAGGAGCGGTGGGTGGGATGGAGGTTGAGGTTCCCCAGTTCGATGCGCAGCAGGGTGCGGGGAGCCGCCATCAGGTTCTCCACCGCCTCGTCGATGGATGCGGTGTCTCCCATCAGGCTCGTCGCGTCGATCAGCGGTCCTCGTGCGGGCATCAACGCGGCGAGTGGGCCGGCCTGTTGGCCCAGCCGCCCACGTACCGACAGGTGCCAGCGGCGGAAGGCGAGACTGGCGTCGCGGTCCTTCAACAGCTTCACAGTGTCGATCGTCTCCGCCGCCACGCCGATCGTCGTGGCCACGCGGGTGCGCGCCAGGTCCTCCGCCGTGAAGTGGATGCGTTTCACCGAGCGCCCCGTTCTGCGCGTCACTGTCGGCCCACAGCAGTCTCGGTTCCGGACGGGGAGCCACGCAATGATCAATCAGGCCACTGCCCGCTCCAAGAGCAAGGCGACGACGAACGGCGCGCGTAGACCACCACCTCCTGTGGGCACCGCCCGGTGCGCATGCGGGCCGACGGCATCTTGGAAGGTAGGAGGTGTGACTTGATCCGTCGAGAACGAATGAAGCTCAAAGGTCCATACCTACGCAATAAAACCTCAATAAAAGGACCGAGATAAGCCGGAATGTGGCACTGCAGTGCATGTGGCGGCCCCGGGGTGGTGTGTGATCCGGCCAGAAAAGATCGGAGCAATTTCCTGTCGCGATATTGACCCGGATGGCTCGGCTGAGGATTCTCAACACAGAGCGCCAGCGGTCCCCGACGAAAGGCAGACATCGTTATGGCCGAATCCGTGCAGCATGCGGTGGAGCAGCACTCACAGCCCGAAGATGAGGAATCAGGGACCTGGCAGACCCCCGACTACGCAGTCGTGGAGACCGCCTTGGAAGTCACCGCCTACTCCCTGAGCAGCCGCTAGCAGCGCCGCCGTGCTGCTGCAAGTGCTCGGCACCGCGGCGGGCGGCGGCGTGCCCCAGTGGAACTGCGCGTGTCCCGGTTGCTCCGGGGCACGCGCCCACCCCCACTGGCGCCGCCGCCACGCCTCGCTCGCCGTGCGTGCGTCCGAGGACCGCTGGTATCTCGTCAACGCCACACCCGACATAGGCGACCAGATCGAGGACTGTCCGTCCCTCCACCCCGGCCCCGGGTCGCGGCGTACCCCTCTTGCCGGGCTGGTGCTGACGGACGCCGAACTCGATCACACCCTCGGCATCGCCCGCTTGCGCGAAGCCGGCGACGGCGGCCTGGAGGTGCTCGCCACCGGCGCCGTACGCGAAGCCCTGCTCACCCGGCTGTCCCTGGGCACCGTACTCGGCCCGTACACCCCGCTCACCTGGCGGACACTGACCCCCGACCGGCCCGAACCGCTGTGCGCGGGCTCCCCCGTCACGATCAGCACGATCCCCGTATCCGCCAAACGCCCCCGGTACGCGGCAGATGCGGGGGCGGGCTCCGGGGCGAACAACGGGATGCGCACCGCGCCGTACCCCGCGACGAACCCCCTGGGCGGGGATCAGGACCAATGGGTGGTCGCCCTGCGGCTCACCGACCTCTCCAGCGGTGCGTCCCTGGTCTACGCACCGGCGCTGGCCGCATGGCCGGAGGCTCTGCAGACCGCTGTCGCCGCGGCCGACTGCGTGATCGTCGACGGTACGTTCTGGGACGACGACGAACCCCGGCGCACCGGCATCTCCAAGCGGACCGCGACCGGTATGGGCCACCTCCCGATCGACGGCCCGGGCGGCACCGCGGAGCGCCTCGCCCCGCTGGGCGGACGCTGCTTCTACACCCATCTGAACAACACCAATCCCCTCGTCGACCCCGGCTCGCCGCTGCACGGTCAGCTCGCCGCCCAGGGCATCGAGGTGGCCAACGACGGAATGGTGATCGAGCTGTGAGCACCGGCGCGAGTACGACGACGGCAGGCGGAGCCGGTACGTCCGCCACGGCAGACGGCGCAATCACCGCGCTGGAGCACCGGCTCAGAGCCGTGGCACGAGAGCGCTACCACGACCGCCACCCCTTCAACGTGCGTATGCACCAGGGTGAGTTGACCCCCGACGAGCTGCGCTGCTGGATCCTCAACCGCTTTCACTACCAGCGGCACATCCCCGTCAAGGACGCCCTGATACTCGCCAAACTGGACAGCCCACGGCTGCGCCGGATGTGGATGCGACGGATCAAGGAACACGACGGCCTGACCGAGGGGGAAGGCGGCATCGAACGATGGCTGCGGCTGGGCGAGGCAGCGGGCATCGACCGGTCCGAACTCCTGTCGGGACGGGGTGTGCTCCCCGGCGTACGACTCGCCGTGGAGGGCTACGTCAACTTCTGCCGCCTCCGGTCCCCGCTGGAGGCCGTCGCCGCATCCCTCACCGAGCTGTCCGCCCCGGGCATCATGCGCACCCGCATCGGCGCCTTCGAACGCCACTACCGGTGGATCGACGCCGACGGACTCGCCTACTTCCGTGCCCGCGAAACCCAAGGCCGACAGGACAGCACGGAGGCCCTCGGTCTCGTTCTCGACTGGGCGAAGGGACAGGCAGACGAGGAACGGGCGGTGGCGGCCCTCTCCTTCAAGTGCGATGTGCTCTGGTCACTGCTGGACTCGGTCGAATACGCGGGCACAAAGGCCCGGCCGTGACCGGCTGGCGGCCCACCCTCGAGCGATCGGTCGTGCTCCGGCACGACCGGGTCCGCCGGACTTACCTGCTGGTCCTGCCCGAACGGGTGGTCGTACTGGAGGGAAGGGCGGCGGATGTCCTGCGGCTGTGCGACGGACACCGGTCGGTGGACGAGATCGTCGACGTGCTGGCAGCACGCTTTCCCGGAGCACCCGTGACGGTGGAGGTGCCCCGGTTCCTGGACCGCGTACGGCAGGAGGGCTGGCTGCGATGACCACTCCTCCGTCCACGCCATCTGCATCACCGTCCCCGTCTCCTCCCTGGGCCCTGCTGGCGGAGCTCACTCACGGCTGCCCGCTGCACTGTCCCTACTGCTCCAATCCGCTGGAGCTGGTGCGCCGTTCGCGCGAGCTCTCCGCCGAGGAGTGGGGCGACGTGCTCCGGCAGGCCGCGGACCTCGGCGTCGTGCACACCCATCTCTCCGGCGGCGAACCGCTGCTCCGTCCCGACCTCGCGGCGATCGTCGCCGCGGCCGATGCGGCCGGGATCTACACCCAACTGGTCACCAGCGGGGTTGGACTGAGCGCGCCGAGGCTGTCAGCGCTGGTGTCAGCCGGACTGCGCAGCGTGCAGCTCTCGGTGCAGCACGCGGACCCGGCGTCCTCCGACCGGATCGCTGGAAACCGGTCCTTCGCCGCCAAGGAACGCGCCGCCGCGCTCGTACGCGAGGCCGGACTGCCGCTGGGTCTCAATGTCGTCCTGCATCGCGACAACCTCGACGCCGTCGACGCTGTCGTGGACCTGGGCGTGGCCTGGGGCGCGGACCGCATCGAGCTGGCGAACACCCAGTTCTACGGGTGGGCCCTGCGCAACCGCACCGCGCTCCTGCCCACCCGCGACCAGCTCTCCCGCGCCCGGGACGCTGTCGAGCGGCGTCGGGAGCAACTGGCGGGCACCACCGAGCTGGTGTGGGTCGTGCCGGACTACTTCGACGGCGTACCGAAGCCGTGCATGGGCGGCTGGGGGGCGGTGTCGCTCACCGTCGCTCCGGACGGCGGGGTCCTGCCGTGCCCGGCTGCGGGAGGCCTTCCGGATCTGGACGTGCCGAACGTCCGCGACCGCCCGCTGGAGTGGATCTGGAACAGCTCGCCTGCCTTCAACCGCTACCGCGGCACCGAGTGGATGAGCGAACCGTGCCGCGGCTGCCCCCGCCGTGAGACCGATTTCGGCGGCTGCCGCTGTCAGGGCCACGCACTCACCGGCGAAGCCGCGCGCACCGACCCTGCGTGCGCGCTCTCTCCTGACCATGCCCTCCTACGCGCCGTCGCGGAGACACCGCGTTCCGGCACCACGCCCTACGTCTATCGAGGCCCCGGCCCCCGGACACCCCGCAGCTCCCGGACCGTATGACAGGGGCGCCGGCCGTCGACGCAGCCGGGCCCCGACAAGTGGCGGCCCACTGCCTCGTGTGAGCCCTGACTTCATGATCAGCGGCTCTGTCACCCTCGCGCCTGCTCCAGGTTCGACTGGTGGGGGCCGGACAGCCAGTCCGCATGCGGCCCCAGGCGCGCGTCGACGGGTTCCTCTCCTCGCCGGAGCGCGTCGATGTAGGCGTGATCGGCGGCGAGGCGGGCGGCCGCCTGGGGGCCCTCGGCCACGGCGCCGTGACCGGGTACAACGACATCGACATGCTTGGCGGCCTCGTCCAGCCGGTCGAGAGCGGTCTCGTAGGTGTTCAGCTGATCGTCCTGGCGAACGTCGAAGAGTGGGATCAGCACGTCGGAGAGCATGTCGCCGGCGAGCAGGACGCCACGGTCACGGAGGAGGATCGCGGCGTGGCCGACAGCGTGCGCCCGATGCTCGACGATCTCGCCCGGCACGGGTCCGCCGTCCGCGGGCAACGGGCTGACGAGCGCGATCGGCTCGAGGGGGACGCCCGACGCGCTTTGCGCCGCCATCGCCTGCGCCCGCTCTCGGGCTTCGCCGGCTACATGGGCGGCGGCGGGGGTTGCGTAGCGCGGCACGTCGCCGAACCGGGGATGCCAGAGCAGGTGGTCCCAGTGGGGATGGGTGGAGAACCCGGCGACCACCGGGATGCCGAGCTGGTCCACGGCATCGGCGAGCTGGTCCAACTCGGAGCCGTCGATGCCGGGATCGATCAGGATCAACCCATCCTCCCCACGCACAACGATGGAGTTGCTCCAGACCCACCCGCTCTGCCGGACCCAGACGCCGTCGGCCACCTGATTCAGCTGGTCCATGTCCACTCCCATCGGTTGCCTACGGTGCTGAGACTGCGCTCCGCAGCCAAACTCATCGCTGCCGGCGGCGGGACGTGAAGTCATCGGTGAAGTGAAAGGCATGCCGCCCTCGTGGCGGGTCTGCAGCGGGCTTTCGTCCGAGCCGACGCCCGTCCCGGTCCCCGGTCGGTCACAGAAGTGGGAATGTCGGCGCGCGCGGCGAGGCAAGCGGCGAGACCGGTCAGGATCGGAGAAGCCCCGGCTCGCCTGTCGGCTCTAGCGTGATGGTCATGGCAAACAACACTTCCACCGCTGCTCACACGTCCCTCGCGTCCGTCACCCTTGAGGTGGCCGACCTTGAGGCCGCCCGCCGCTTCTACACGGCCTTCGGCGTGGACGCCTACATTGGCCTGCGGGCCTCGGAGGCCCACTCCAGCGGATTCCGTGGCTTCACCATGGCGCTGACGGTGTCCGGGCCAGCCACTGTCGACGGCTTCGTGGCTGACGCCGTGGACGCCGGCGCCACGGTGCTGAAGCCCGCCGCGAAGTCGCTGTGGGGTTACGGCGGCGTCGTCCAGGCTCCGGACGGGACGATCTGGAAGATCGCGACCTCGGCGAAGAAGCACACCGGGCCCGCCACCCGAGAGATCGACGAGGTCGTGCTCCTGCTCGGCGTCGAGGACGTGAAGGCCGCCAGGGAGTTCTACGTCGGCCAGGGTCTCACCGTGGCCAAGAGCTTCGGCGGCAAGTACACCGAGTTCGCTCCCGGTCAGTCCAGCCCCGTCAAGCTGGCCCTGTACAAGCGCCGTGCCCTGGCCAAGGATCTCGGCGTTGAGGCCGACGGCACGGGCTCTCATCACATCGTCCTCGGCAGCACCGCCGGCACCTTCACCGACCCGGACGGTTTCACCTGGGAGGCCGCCGCGTAGCCGGCCCTGCGCAGTCCTGACTTCCGACCGCACTCGGAAAAGATCCACGCGGATGCCGAACCCGGCATCACCCCTGCTCCGCTCGGCGTCGCCGACACTGCCGCCCGCGCCCTCTGCATCGGTTCCGCCTGGCGATCAGCCTGGACCACCTCACCGCGTGGACGAACAACGCCGCCGACCACGACCACTACCGCAACCATCCCGCCGACGCCCTACGCGGCCGAGCCGACGCGCGAGCGCGGCACCGGCGAGAAGCCCCTATGACGCCGGGTGCGGATGGGGTGGATGGAGAGGGTGCGGTCGGTGGCATGGCTGGTTTCAGGCGCAAGCAGCACGACGAGTCGGCTGCCCTGTCCACGGGGTGTCCGCGGCGCGGTTCAGCGCGCGATGCGGTAGCGGTGTTCGGGGCGGCCGTTGGTGCCGTAGCGGAGTTCCAGGCGTACCGTGCCCTCCTTGACCAGGTAGGAGAGATAGCGCTGGGCCGTGGCGCGGGAGACGCCGGTCGCCTCCGCGGCCTCGGCTGCGGACAGGTCCGTGCGGGCGGTGCGCAGGGCCTGGTGGATCGCCCCAAGCGTGGGCGCGGAGTGGCCCTTGGCCGGGATGCGGGGAACGGCTGGCGGCCGGGCGGCGCTGAACAGGGCGTCCACATCGGCCTGGTCCGCCGCGGCCGTACGGCTGAGGGCGTCCACGCGGGCGTGCAACTGGTGGTAGGCGTCGAGGCGTTCGGCGAGGTCTGCGGCGCCGAAGGGTTTGACCAGGTAGCCGACGGCACCGAGTTTCATCGCGGCGCGGACCGAGGAGATGTCATGGTCCGCGGTGATCATGAGCGCGTCGGGGCGGCTGTCGGCCTGGTCCTGGCTGAGCCTGCGCAGGACGTCGAGTCCGCTGCCGTCGGGCAGGAAGATGTCGAGCAGCAGCAGGTCCGGGCGGAGGGCGTGGACCGCGGCCACAGCCTCCGCCACGCTGGCCGCCACGCCGACCACTTCGAAGCCCTGCACCCGGAGCACGTAGTCGCTGTGGATCTGCCCGACCCGGAAGTCGTCGTCCACCACCAGGGTCCGGATCATCGCCGGTCACCTCCCGTCGGCAGGGCCGTCGTCAACTGGGGGGTTTCGGTTGTCGACGCGGCGTCCGGCCGGGGCAGTACGACCGTGAACACCGCGCCCGGGCCTTCGCCGACCGTGATGGTGCCGCCGTGCCGCTGCACCAGTCGGTGCACCAGGGCCAGACCCAGGCCGCGGCGCGCGGTGCCCCGCTCGGGGCGGGTGGACCAGCCGTCCTCGAAGATCGACTGAGCGGTGCCGGGGGCGATGCCGGGACCGCTGTCCGCCACCCGCACGAAGATCAGCTCGTCGCTCTCGACCAGCGTCAGCCGGATCCTGCGACCGCCGTCGCCGGGCGGCGCCTCGGCCGTCGCGTCGATGGCGTTGTCGAGCAGGTTGCCCACGATGGTCAGCAGCCGGTGCAGGTGCGGCGGGTCGTCGCCGAGCGCCGAGTCGTCGGTGAGGACGACACGTACCCCGCGTTCGGCGGCAACCGTGGTCTTGGCCACGATCAGCCCGACCAACAGCGGGTTTCCGATGTGCCGGCGTACCGCCTCGGTCAGCGCCTGTCCGGAGCGGGCCGTCTCGATGGCGTACTCGTACGCCGACTCGTGTTCGCCGATGTCCAGCAGGCCGGCCAGCGTGTGCATCCGGTTCGTGAACTCGTGCTGCTGGGCCCGCAGGGCGTCGGTGAGCCCGCGCACCGAGTCCAGTTCGCGCAGCAGGCCGATCAGTTCGGTGCGGTCGCGTACGGTGACCACGGCGCCCAGCTCCCGGCCGTGCAGGGTGACCGGCATGCGGTTGACGACGAGGCAGTGGTCGTCGGTCAGGACACTGACGTCGTTGCCGGTCAGCGTGCCGTCCAGCGCGCGGCGCAGCCGGCCGTCGGGCAGCACCTCCTCCAGCCGGTGGCCGAGCCCGGTGCCGAAGCCGAGCAGCCGCCGGGCCTCGTCGTTGACGACCGTGATCCTTCCGTCGGGCGCGAAGGCCACCACGCCCTCCCGGATGCCGTGCAGCATCGCCTCGCGGTCCTGCAGCAGACAGGCGATCTCCTCGAGTTCCAGCCCGAACGTGGTCCGCTTCAGCCGCCGCGCGAGCAGCAAGGCCGCCGCCGCGCCGATCGCCGTGGCGATGGTGGCGTACAGCCCGAAGGTGGGCAGCTCGCGCCACAGTTCCCCGAGTACGTCGTGTTCTGGCATGCCCACCGACACCTCGCCGGCCAGCGCGCCGGAAGGCCCGTACAGCGGGGTCTTGGCGTTGGCGGACCGCCCGGTCGCGCCCTGGTCGGTGCCGACGTGCGCGCGGCCGTCCTTGGCGACGACCGGTTCGGCCACGGGCTCGCCGATGAGGGCCGGGAGGGGATGCGAGTGCCGGATGCCGTGCAGATCGATCACGACCACGTACGACGCCCCGGACGCCCGCCGGATGCGTTCGGCGACCGTCTGCACCACATCGCCGCCGCCTCCGTACTCCATGGCCTGCTTGATCTGCGGTTCCGCGGCCGTGGTCCGGGCGATCGCCAGAGCCCGCTGCTCGTAGGAGCGGTCGAGTTCGGCCCGCTGGGCGAACGCGAACAGGACGAAGCCGATCAGGCCTGTGAGGGCGAGGATGAGCAGCTGGTTGGCGAGGATCCGCGTGGAAAGCCTCCGCTTTCCTCCGCGACCTGTCCGGAAACGTATGGGTCTCACTGGTGCCTCTTCGTTCCGGTGGCGACAAGTGCCGGGGTCCTGTTGGTGATGCGCGCCGGGCCTGTTCGCTGTGCCCGGGTGGCGCGATTGTGCCCCATGGCCGAAACGCTGCCCACCCTCCATCCACTGAGCAAAACGAGCACAAGCCTGCTTTACGCAACTATTGCGAGATAGCTCGGAAACAGCGACGTAATACCGGGGCGCCCCTAGCGTCTGCCTTCCCCGACCTTCAAGGACGAAAGGAGGCAGTCGCCCATGGCTTCGCGAAACGACGTCGCCACGAGCCCGGCCGCCGGCGAAACCGGCCGCGACAGCGCGCACATCGAGATCTCCGGGCTCACCAAGCGATTCCTGACCCCGGCCGGTGAGGTGTTCACGGCGCTGCACGGCGTGTCGTTCACCGTGGAACCGGGCCAGTTCTGCGCCGTGGTGGGCCCCACCGGCTGCGGCAAGTCGACGACCCTGAGCATGGTGTCCGGTCTCGACCGCCCCAGTGAGGGCTCCGTCAAGGTCGGTGGCCGTGAGGTGGACGGCATCACCGATGGAGTCAGCTTCATGTTCCAGAGCGACGCCCTGCTGCCCTGGAAGAGCGTCCTCGGCAACGTCCTGATGGGCCCCGTCTTCCGCGGGGTGCCCAAACAGCGGGCCCAGGCCTCGGCGCGCGACTGGCTGCGCCGAGTCGGCCTCGCCGGGTTCGAGGACCGCTACCCGCACCAGCTGTCGGGCGGCATGCGCAAGCGCGTGGCAATGGCCGCGGCGCTGATCAACGAACCCAAGATCCTGATCATGGACGAGCCGTTCGGCGCGCTGGACGTCCAGACCAAGGCGATCATGTCGACCGAGCTGCTGACCCTGTGGGAACAGATCCGTCCCTCCGTCATCTTCATCACCCACGACCTGGACGAGGCGGTGGCGCTCGCCGACCGGGTGGTCGTGATGACCTCCAGCCCCGGTTCGGTCAAGGCGGTCTTCGACATCGACCTGCCCCGCCCGCGCGGCTCGGTCCAGGAGATCCGCTTCCAGCCCCGCTTCATCGAGCTCCAGCACCAGATCTGGGACACGCTTCGCGAAGAGGTGGAGCGCGCGTACGCACTCACCGCAGGAGGCAAGGAATGAGTACGACGTCCACCGTTTCTGCGGCCTCCGTCGCCGACGGCGGCAAGGGCTCCGCCGCGAGCGGCGCGCGGCGCGCGGCGCGGCGCCGGGTCGCCCGGGTGTGGGCGGGCCGGGTCGGTCTCGCGGTCCTGGTGATCGGCGGCTGGCAGGCGTTCACCACCTGGGGCATCGTCGACCCGTTCTTCTTCGGGCAGCCGTCGGGCATCTGGCATCGGCTGATCGACCTCTTCCAGCACGGCACCCAGTTCGGCTCCTTCTACGCCAACATCTGGACCACCATCCAGGAGGCACTGGTCGGCTTCGTCGTGGGCTCCCTCGCCGGCATCGTCTTCGGCGTCGCGCTCGGGCAGAGCCGCTACCTGTCCGACGTGCTCGGCCCGTACATCAAGATGGTCAATGCGATCCCGCGCATCGTCCTCGGCTCGATCTTCATCGTGGCCTTCGGCATCGGTGTCACCCCGAAGATCCTGCTCGCCGCCGTGCTGGTGTTCTTCATCGTCTTCTTCAACGCCTTCCAGGGCGTGCGCGAGGTCGACCGCAACGTCCTCGCCAACGTACGCGTGCTCGGCGCCTCGCGGATGCAGATCACCCGGCACGTCATCGTGCCCTCCGCGCTGACCTGGATCATCGCCAGCCTGCACAGCGCCTTCGGCTTCGCCATCGTCGGCGCCCTGGTCGGCGAGGTGCTGGGTGCGCAGAGCGGCCTGGGCCTGGTCATCAAGACCGCACAGAACAACTTCGACCCCAACGGCGTGTTCGCCACGATGCTCGTCATCGCGGTGATCGTCCTCGGCGCGGAGTGGCTGATCGGCAAGCTCGAACACCGGCTGCTCGCCTGGCGCCCGCCGGCCCCCTCCGATGCCAACACCCTCTGACTCCCGCTCCTCCCCTCATGACCCTTTCCTGAAAGGCGCAGGTCCCGCCATGCTCAAAAGAACCCTCAGCGCATCGATCATCACCGCCCTCGCCCTCGGCGCCGCCACCGCGTGTTCCAGCGGCTCCGGCAGTTCCGTGTCGGCGGGGTCCGGCGGCGGCACCCCGACCGTCAAGCTCATGGTCGGCGGCATCGACAAGCAGATCTACCTCCCGTACCAGCTCGCCGAGAACCTCGGCCTCTACAAGAAGTACGGCGTCAAGGTCGAGCTGAGCACCGAGCAGAACGGCGGGGTCGGCGCCGAGGAGGCCATGGCCTCGGGCCAGGTGGACATGGCCGGCGCCTGGTACAACCACACCATCGAGTTCCAGGCCAAGGGCAAGGCGGTCGAGGACGTCGTCCAGCTGTCCGGCGCTCCCGGCGAGCGGGAGATGTGCACCAAGAAGAGCGGCGTGACCTCGGCCGCGGACTTCAAGGGCAAGACCCTCGGCGTCACCGACCTCGGCTCCGGCACCGACACCCTCACCCAGTTCATGGCGGCGAAGAAGGGCGTCAAGGCCAGCCAGTTCCACCGGCTCGCGGTCGGCGCGGGCTCCACCGCCGTCGCCGCGCTGCAGAACGGCAAGGCGGACTGTGTCATGACGACGCAGCCGACGGTCGCCGCGATCCAGAAGAAGGGCGTCGGCACCTCCGCGATCGACCTGGCCACCACCGCCGGTGCCAAGGCGGCCCTCGGCGGCGCCTTCCCGGGCGCGAGCATCCTCGCTCGTACCGACTGGGTGAACTCCCACAAGGACGCGACGCAGCGGGTCGTCGACGCGCTGGTGGCCACGATGCACTGGATCAACACTCACACCGCGGCCGACATAGCAGACAAAATGCCCGCCTCGTTCGTGCAGAACCAGCTCGTGACCAAGGCCGACTACGTCACGGCGCTGACCGAGGACAAGGGCCAGTTCCTGCCGGACGGGATCATGCCGGCCGGTGGCCCCAAGACCGCCCTGGCCACCGAGCAACTGGTCGGAAACGTGACCTCGTCGGTGGACCTGAGCAAGACCTTCACCAACGAGTTCGCCCTCAACGCCAACAAGAAGGAGGGCTTCACCACCACCACGACCCCGGCCGGTGCCAACGGCTGAGACACCGACAGGTCAGGGTGCCGCCCGCGAAGGAGAAGCGGCCCAAGACCGCCTACGCCATCTCCAAGACC